>NZ_VRMC01000436.1:0-278 GCF_008369905.1 Pseudonocardia sp. EV170527-09 | reverse complement strand
TTCATACCCGGCAGCCCGACGTCGCTGATCATCAGGTCAATGCGCTGGTCGGACTCGATGATCGGCAGTGCGGTGTTGGCATCGCTGGCCTCGACAAAGGCATAGCCCAGTTCCTTGAGCACCGCGCTGACCAGCACCCGTACCGCCGGGTCGTCCTCGACGATCAACACTGTTTCACCGGCATTGGCAAAGGGCAGCCGCGCGGGGTTCGCCGCTTCGGCCACGACCATTTCACCGACGAAACGCGGCAGGAACAGGCTGACGGTAGTGCCTTTTCC
>NZ_VRMC01000435.1:0-278 GCF_008369905.1 Pseudonocardia sp. EV170527-09 | reverse complement strand
GGCCCTACTTCGCCGAGGACCCGCCCACCACCGAGGTGCTGGCCGTGCAGGGCCTCGACCCGGCCGTCGTCGTGGCGGTGCGCGACGAGACCGCCGACGGCGCGGGCGGGGTCCGCTACCTGGTCGATCCCGACGCCCCGCCGGGCGAGGTCGACGCCGCGATGACGGCGATCGGCGCCGGCCCGGGCTGAGGCACCGGGCTCCGGCTCGGGCTCGGGCTCAGCCGAGCAGTGCCTCGACCAGGGGGAACTGGCGCTGCAGCACCCTCAGGTGCGGGG
>NZ_VRMC01000434.1:0-278 GCF_008369905.1 Pseudonocardia sp. EV170527-09 | reverse complement strand
CTACGGGTACCTCTGGTGCTGGAGCTGAAGTTGAAAAAGTCGCTGAGGCAACACGTATAGCGAAAGAACGCCGTCCTGATCTGTTGATTGATGGGCCGCTTCAGTACGATGCAGCATCGGTTGAAAGTGTCGGACGCTCGAAAGCACCTGATTCTAAAGTTGCAGGTCGTGCCAATGTGTTTATTTTCCCTGACCTAAACACAGGCAACACGACTTATAAAGCCGTGCAACGCTCTGCCAATGTCGTAAGCGTTGGCCCAATGTTGCAAGGTTTGAAC
>NZ_VRMC01000433.1:0-278 GCF_008369905.1 Pseudonocardia sp. EV170527-09 | reverse complement strand
GTCCCTTACGAGACTGGTTCCCACCGTCCACGATCAGTGCTGCGGGCCAGACCGGCCGCGGCGAGATGCCGCAACGCGGTAGAGGTGTTACTCGACGCCATCCCCGCCGCCGCCGCAATGTCCTTGGTCCGACGATGCCCGGCAGTCAACGCGGCCAGAACCCGCTGCTGAGTCACCGGCACCGCGGCGCCACCAGCCGGCCCCGGGCACGACCCGCCGCCCGGGGCACTCCCGACCACCGGCGACCCACCCGACACTGACCCCGCGACCGGAACGGT
>NZ_VRMC01000047.1:0-46984 GCF_008369905.1 Pseudonocardia sp. EV170527-09 | reverse complement strand
GCGCCGGCGCTCGAGCAGCCAGTCGGGAAAGTAGGAACCGGTGCGGAGTTTGGGGATCGCCAGCTCCACGCTGCCGGCGCGGGTGTCCCAGTCCCGGGCCCGGTAGCCGTTGCGGGAGTTGACCCGCTCGGCGCTGCGTTCCCGATAGCCGGCGCCGCACATCGCGTCGGCCTCGGCCGCCATGAGCGTCTCGGCGAACTGTTTGATCATCGCCCGGAGCAGATCCGGGCTTGCATCAGCGAGCCGGTCGTTCACCCAGCCCGCCACATCGTTCACACTGTCTGACGCGGCCATCGAGTCTCCTCCCTCGAGAACTCTAAGCACTCGAAGGATCACGCGGTGGCCGTCTCATATCCCGACGCCACGCCGTTGATCAGCGACGACGTCGTACACCACGTCCCTGGACGCAACCCACCCATCTCGCGGCCTCGACAGGCGAAAACGCTGGTCAGGGGCGTAAAATCACGGTCGGAATAGGTGCCCCCGGTGGGAGTCGAACCCACACCGGTGACCCTTTTAAGGGGCCTGCCTCTGCCGTTGGGCTACGGGGGCGCCGCGACAGCGTAGCCAGGGCGGGAAGGACTCATGCCGAGCACCGAGAAGGTCGACCTCCGGGGCGCCGCGGCGACCCTGCTGATGACCCTCTACATGCGACGCCTGGATGCCCGGTCCCGCCGCCCGATCCTCGGCGACCCGTGGGCGGAGCCCGTCTGGGACCGCATCGAGCACGACGTCCACGGTCTCTGGCAGTTCACCGGCGATGTCTCGACCATCGTGTGCCGCGCCGCGATCCTCGACGGCTGGACGCGGGAGTTCCTCGCCGCCGAGCCCGCCGGGCAGGTCCTGCACCTGGGCTGCGGGCTCGACAGCCGGCCGTTGCGGGTCGGGGTGCCGTCGACGTGCCGCTGGGTCGACGTCGACCAGCCCGAGGTCATGGACGTCCGCCGTCGGCTCTACGACTTCCCCGACAGCATCGAGCAGGTCTCCGGCTCCGTCGTCGACGACGACTGGTGGTCCGCCGTCGACCCGGCGCTGCCGACGCTCGTCGTCGCCGAGGGGCTGTTCATGTACCTCCCGGCCGAGCCCGTGCACGCCATTGTCGACCGGGTCGTGGCCGCCACCCCGGCGGCCACGCTGGCGTTCGACGCCGTCGCCCCGTGGACGGTGCGCGCCTCACGCTGGACCCCGACGTTCCGCGCGGTCGGCACCGAGTTCCGGTGGTCGTGGAATCCCGCCGAGTTCGCGCACCGGCACCCGTCGTTGACCGAGCGCGACGACGTCTCGATCTACGACGAGGTGTCCCTGCGCGAGCCGCGGGTGTGGCTGCGTCCGCTGCTGTCGGCGGCCGGGCACGTCCCGGCCATGCAGGACGCGATGCGGCTGCACCGCTTCGCCACCGACTGAGGCAGCCCTCCGACCAGCAGCGACGCGATTTATCGTCGGATCGGCGTCAATCCGCCGGCCGATGCGGTGTCGGCCAGGACCTGCTCCACCATGGCCGGGGTCAGTCGTCCGGTGAAGGTGTTCTGCTGGCTCACGTGGTAGCAGCCGAAGAGCTCCAGCGGCTCCCGGTCGGGGCGGGCGGGGGCCAGCGTCACCGACGCCCCGTGCCCGAACTTCGGGGCCGGCCGCGGGACCGTCCACCCCGCCCCGGCGAGCACCGGCAGCAGCGCCTGCCACCCGAAGCCGCCGAGCACCATGATCGATCGGACCGTCGGGGCGAGCAGGTCGAGCTCCTGTTCCAGCCAGCCGCGGCAGGTGTCCCGTTCGGCGGGGGTCGGCTTGTTCGCCGGCGGCGCGCAGTGCACGGGTGCGGTGATCCGGACCCCGTACAGCTCCAGGCCGTCGCCGATGTGCGAGGCGGTCGGCTGCGAGGCCAGCCCGACGGCGTGCAGCGCGGCGTAGAGCACGTCGCCGCTGCGGTCGCCGGTGAACATGCGCCCGGTCCGGTTCGCTCCGTGCGCGGCCGGAGCCAGCCCGACGATCAGCATCCGCGCGTCGGGCGGGCCGAAGCCGGGCACCGGCCGACCCCAGTAGGTCTCGTCGCGGAACGCGGCCCGCTTCTCCCGGGCCACCTTCTCGCGCCACTCGACCAGCCGCGGGCAGGCCCGGCACTCGGAGATCCGCTGGTCCAGGACCGCCAGGTTCATGCGATCGATCGCGCGATCCCGTCGAGGATGTCGTGCTCGGACACGACGACCCGGTCGATCCCGGCGCGCGCGTGCAGCTCGTCGGCGAGGGCCTGCACGACCAGCGATCCGGCACCGATGACGTCGACGCGGCCCGGGTGCAGCGAACCGTGCTTCTCCCGCTCCGACCGCGACGACCGGATCAGCAGGTCCGCGACCCGGTGCAGGTCCTCACGGGTCAGCGTCGAGCCGTGCACCTGCTCGCGGTCGTAGGCGGGCAGCTCCTGGGCGATCCCGGAGAGCGAGGTGATCGTCCCGGCCACCCCGACCCAGGTCCTCGCGGTCTCGACCGGCACCGACGCGAACGCCTCGGCCAGCACCTCGCCGGCGACCGCACGCGCGGAGTCGATCTCGGCCTCCGACGGCGGATCCGAGGGCAGGCAGCGCTCGGTCAGCCGCACCGACCCCATGTCGACCGACTTCGCCGCGGTCACCACGGCGACCCCGTCGCGCAGCTCCCCCACGACGACCTCGGTGGACCCGCCGCCGACGTCGGTGACGACGAACGGCCCGTCGTCGGGGTCGAGGTCGCCGACGGCGCCGACGAACGACAGGCGCGCCTCCTCGTCGCCGGAGATGATCTCCGCCTCGACGCCGAGGGTGTCGCGGACCATCGCGAAGAAGTCCTCGCGGTTCGACGCGTCCCGGGTCGCCGACGTCGCGACCATCCGGACCCGCTCAGCGCCCTTGCGGCGGGCGGCGACCGCGTAGTCGACGAGTGCCACCCGGGTCCGCTCCAGCGCCTCCGGGTCGAGCCGGCCGGTCGCGTCGACGCCCTTGCCGAGCCGCACGATCCGCATCTCGCGGTGCAGGTCGCGCAGCTCCTTCTGGCCGTCGAACGCCTCGGTGACGTCGGCGACCAGCAGCCGGATCGAATTGGTTCCGCAGTCGATGGCGGCGACCCGCGACATCGGCACTCCCTGTTCTCGGCGACCGTCGGACCTCACCGTAGTCGCGATCGCTCGGTGGAGCCGCCGGTCCGGGTTACCCTCCGGTAATGGCGACGACGCACACCTCCGCCCCGGTGTCGGACCTCGGCACCCACGAGGTCCTCAACCAGGTCCCGCCGCGTTCGGACGGCGACCTGCTCTCCGCGGACCCGGCCGTCGTCGAGGCGCTCGTGCGGGAAGGCGGGGACGCGGCGGCGCTGGAGGCGGTGGCCGCGGCCGTCGGGACCGCGGAGCACCGCGAGCACGCCCGCGCCGCGAACGCCCACGAGCCGGAGCTGCGCACGCACGACCGCACCGGGCACCGCGTCGACGAGGTCGCCTTCCACCCGTCCTGGCACGCGTTGATGCGCACGAGCGTCGAGCACGGCCTCGCCGCCGCCCCGTGGGCCGCGGCACCCGGCACCGGCGCGCACGTCACCCGCGCCGCGGGCTTCTACCTGACCTCGCAGGTGGAGCAGGGCCACCTGTGCCCGATCTCGATGACCTACGCGTCGGTGCCGGCTCTGCGCCACGCCCCGGAGCTCGCCGCCGCCTACGAACCCGGCCTGACCGCGCGGACCTACGCACCCGGCCTCGCCGTCCCCGCGGACAAGGACGGGCTGCTCGCGGGGATGTCGATGACCGAGAAGCAGGGCGGCTCCGACGTCCGCGCGGGCACCACGGTCGCCACCCCGCAGCCCGACGGCAGCTACCGCCTGACCGGGCACAAGTGGTTCACCAGCGCCCCGATGAACGACCTGTTCCTCACCCTCGCCCAGGCCCCCGGCGGGCTGACCTGCCTGGTCCTGCCCCGGGTCCTGCCCGACGGCACCCGCAACGCGATCCGGCTCCAGCGGCTCAAGGACAAGCTGGGCAACCGGTCCAACGCCTCGTCGGAGATCGAGTACGCCGGCGCGGTCGGGTGGCGGGTCGGCGACGAGGGCCGGGGCGTCCGCACGATCATCGAGATGGTCTCGATGACCCGGCTCGACTGCGTGCTCGGCTCCGCGGCGACCTCGCGGGCCGCGGTCACCGAGGCCGCGCACCACGTCGCGCACCGGTCCGCGTTCGGGACGCGGCTCGCCGAGGCGCCCCTGATGCGGGAGGTGCTCGCGGAGCTGGCCGCGGAGACCGAGGCCGCCACGGTGCTGGCGCTGCGGCTGGCCGGTGCCGTCGACCGGGGTGAGACGGCGCTGCTGCGCCTGGCCCTGCCCGTGTCGAAGTACCTGGTGTGCAAGCGGGCCTCGACCGTCGTCGCCGAGGCGTTGGAGTGCCTGGGCGGCAACGGCTACGTCGAGGAGTCCGACCTGCCCCGGCTCTACCGCGAGGCGCCGCTGAACTCGATCTGGGAGGGCTCGGGCAACGTCACCGCGCTCGACGCCCTGCGTGCCATCGCCCGCGAGCCGCACGCCGTCGAGGCGCTGCTCGCCGAGATCGACCTGGCCGCGGGATCCGAGCCGCGGCTGGACGCGACGGTCACCGCGCTGCGCGCCGAGCTGGCCGCGCCGGAGGAACGGCGGGCCCGCCGTCTCGCGGAGCTGGCCGCGCTGGCGCTGCAGGGGTCACTGCTGGTCCGCCACGCCCCGCCGGCCGTCGCGGACGTCTTCCTCGCGACCCGGCTCGACGCCGACGGGCCGCTGCGCACCGCGGGTACCCGGCCGGGCAAGGACAGCGTCGGGGTGCTGCTGGACCGGGCGACGCCGGGGAACCAGAGACAGGAGAGCTGGAGGCAGGCGGGCTAGAGGCAGGGCGGCCCGGACCGCCACCACTCGCCGATCTCCTCGAGCGCCTCGTCGCCGAACGGGTTCACCCCGGACCCGGCCGCGAGGGCGTGCGCGACGTGCACGTGCAGGCACTTCACCCGGTCCGGCATGCCTCCGGCGGTGACGTCGGGGTGCGTGGACAGCGGTTCGATCGCGTCGCGCTCGGCGAGGTAGGTCTCGTGGGCGCGACGGTAGGCGGCGGCCAGCTCGTCGTCGACGGCGAGCCGTTCCTCCATCTCCTTCATCCGGCCCTCGGCCTCGAGCGTCCCGATCCGCGACGCGAGCCGGGCACACGTCAGGTAGTACAGCGTCGGGAACGGGGTGCCGTCGGGAAGCCGCGGCGCGGTCTGCACGACCGCGGGGTGCCCGGAGGGGCAGCGGTAGGCGACCGCGAGGACCCCGCGCGGGGCGCGACCGAGCTGGTCGGCGACGGCGTCGAGGTCGGCCCGGGCGACCGGGCCCGGCTCCAGACCGGGCGGACGGGAACGAGTGCTGCTCACACCCTCATCGTCGCGGGTCGCCCACGACGTCGTTCCACAGGGTGTGGAACCAGGGCACGCCGGGCTCGGCCTGGCCGTCCTCGACGACCGGCGACGGCGGGGCCGGGAACTGCACGACGTAGGGGGTCTCCCCCGGCTGGACCATCCCGAGCCGGGACCGGGCCTGGGCCTCGACCTCGGCCGGGTCCGCGAGCCGGGCGCGGTCGGCGGACAGCCGCGCGACGTCGGCCTCCAGCGCCTGCTGCCGGTCCGAGACGTCGGACAGCTCCTGGCGCTGGGCGACGAAGTTGTGCAGCGGCACCGCGACGGTCAGCGCGAGTGCGCAGACCACGATCGCCAGGATGGCGGCCCGCTTCGTCGACGACAGGCCCAGCAGGCCGGTCGTGCGGGCGACGACCTCGCCGGCGCGGGACCGGGCACGGGTGAGGCGGGGCCGGGCGCCCTGGGGTCCGGCCGGACGCGACCGCGCACCGGAGCCGCCCGTCGACGCGGGGGCCCGCGCCGAGCGCCCGGTCGTGCTCCGCGGCTTCGCCGCGGCCCGGCCACGCCCCGTGCCGGTCGTGCGGGCGCGAGCGTCCCGTCCACGTCCCCGACGGTCCGCCATGCACCCTCCCGTCCGTACCGGGTTCCCTCACCCGCCAGTGCTGATCGGTGCCGCTGCGTGGCGGCCTGTCCAGCATGCCGCCCGATCGGGCACCGGTGACGGTGCCGCGCCGAACCGTCCACAGACGATCCGGGCGGCACCGCCGTCACCGACGGGGGAACGACCGGAGCCTCAGCTCTGGCCGGGCACCTGGTACCGCGGGAACGCCAGCTCGCCGTTGTAGCGGGCGGCGTCACCGAGCAGCTCCTCGATGCGCAGCAGCTGGTTGTACTTCGCCACCCGCTCGGACCGGGCCGGGGCGCCGGTCTTGATCTGGCCGCAGCCGGTCGCGACGGCGAGGTCCGCGATGGTGACGTCCTCGGTCTCCCCGGAACGGTGGCTCATCATGCAGCGGTAGCCCGCGTTGTGCGCCATCGTGACCGCATCGAGGGTCTCGGACAGGGTACCGATCTGGTTGACCTTCACCAGCAGCGCGTTCGCGGCGCCGCGGGCGATGCCGTCCTCGAGCCGCTCCGGGTTGGTGACGAACAGGTCGTCGCCGACCAGCTGCACCTTGTCCCCGATGGACTCGGTGAGCGCGACCCAGCCGTCCCAGTCGTTCTCGTCCAGCGGGTCCTCGATCGAGACCAGCGGGTAGGCGGCCACCAGCTCGGCCCACACCTCGGACAGCTTGTCCGCGGTGATCTTCTTGCCCTCGAAGGAGTACTTGCCGCCCTCGTGGAACTCGGTCGCGGCGACGTCGAGCGCCAGCACGACGTCGGTGCCCAGCGTGTAGCCGGCGCGCTGCACGGCGGCGGCGATCAGGTCGAGCGCCCCGCGGGTGCCGCCCTTGACGTCGGGGGCGAAGCCGCCCTCGTCGCCGAGGCCGGTCGACAGGCCCTTGTCCTTCAGCTCCGACTTGAGCGCGTGGTAGACCTCCGCGCCCCAGCGCAGCGCCTCGCGGAAGGTCTCCGCACCGATCGGCGCGACCATGAACTCCTGCACGTCGACGGAGGTGTCGGCGTGCGCACCACCGTTGAGGATGTTCATCATCGGCACCGGCAGGACGTGCGCGTTGGAGCCGCCGACGTAGCGGAACAGCTCCAGGCCCGAGGACTCCGCCCCGGCCTTCGCGACGGCCAGCGACACGCCCAGCAGGGCGTTCGCGCCGAACTTCGACTTGTCCGGGGTGCCGTCGAGGTCGACGAGGCGCTGGTCGACCAGTCGCTGGTCCACTGCCTCGACGCCGACGAGCTCCGGCCCGATCTCGTCGAGGACGGCCGCGACGGCCTTCTCGACGCCCTTGCCGCCGTAGCGGTTCTTGTCGCCGTCCCGGAGCTCGACGGCCTCGTGCTCACCGGTCGAGGCGCCCGACGGGACCGCGGCACGCGCCAGCGTGCCGTCGTCCAGCGCGACCTCGACCTCCACCGTGGGATTGCCCCGGGAATCGAGGATCTCGCGTGCCCCGACCTGCTCGATGACCGCCACCGTGACTCCTGTTCTGATCGCGGGTGTCGTCCGGTGCGTCAGCGTAGTCACCGGTCGGCCCCCGGCGGGGGACGCTTGCGTCACCCTGCTCCGCACCGGTGGTCTGTCAAGGCCTCGCATCCCGCCCGGATCGCACCTAACGTGGGGGTGACCATGAGCAGTCCCCGTGCGAACCACCAGGACCCGGTCGCCGCGTTCCGCCGTGCCGACCGGCTGCTCTCCCGGCACCGCCCGCTCGAGGCCCTCGACGCGCTCCGTCCCGTCCTCGACGCGCACGGTCCGGACGAACCCGGCGACGCCTCGGTGCACCTGCTCGCCGGCCGCGCCTACCTGGACTCGGCGCAGCTGCGGAAGGCCGAGGCCGCGTTCGTGCGGGTCGTCGAGATGGATCCGGCCGACCACTACGCGCGGTTCGCGCTCGGCAAGACACTGCAACGGCAGGGCAGGCTCGGTGAGGCCGAGACCCAGCTGAAGATCGCCTCGGCGATGGACCCGCGCCCGGAGTACCAGGAGGCACTGGGTGAGGTGCGGGCCCGCATCGCACTCGCGCCCGACCGCCCCTGAACTGCGAAAACGGATCTTCCGGGGCGAATGCCTCGCGACACTTCCGTCCTCGATCGGGTGAGGTTAGCCTTCCCGCCCGGCAGCTCACCCTCACCTGGCGACTGCTCGTGGTGTCCGTGCCGCAGGAGGTCGCATGCTGGGAAACGCGCTCATCGGGCTGCGCGAAGGACTCGAGGCCGCGCTCGTCGTGGCGATCCTGGTGGCCTTCCTGGTCCGCACCGGGCGTCGGTCCGAGCTGCCCCGGGTGTGGGCCGGCGTCGCGCTCGCCGTCGCCGTCAGCGTCGGTGTCACGCTCGGACTGACCCTGACCCAGCAGGCGCTGACGTTCCAGGCGCAGGAGGCGCTCGGCGGTTCCCTCTCGATCATCGCGGTCGGCTTCGTCACCTGGATGATCTTCTGGATGCGCTCGCACGGCCGGACCCTGTCCCGCGAGCTCGAGGGTGCGCTGGACCGGGCCGTGTCGATGGGGCCGTGGGCCGTCGTCGTGATGGCGGCGCTCGCCGTCGGCCGCGAAGGACTGGAGACCGCGATCTTCTTCTTCGCCGCCGCGCAGGCCGCGGGTGAGACCGCCGGGCCGCTGGTCGGTTTCCTGATCGGCATCGCGGTCGCCGTCGCGCTGGCGTACGCGATCTACCGCGGCGCACTGAAGATCGACCTGGGGCGGTTCTTCACCGTCACCGGCTTCCTGCTGATCTTCGTCGCCGCCGGGATCCTCGCCTACGGCGTCCACGACCTGCAGGAGGCCGGGGCCCTGCCCGGCCTGAACACCCTGGCCTTCGACGTCGGCGACGCGGTCCCCGCCGACTCCTGGTACGGCACGCTCCTCAAGGGGATCTTCAACTTCTCCCCGCAGACGACCGTGCTCCAGGCCGTCGTCTGGTCGCTCTACGTCGTGGTGGTCCTGGCGCTGTTCCTGCGCCCGGCCCGCCGGCGCACCCCCGCCGCCACCGGCGCCTGAACCCTGCACCGTCCACGGTGTCCGTCCCTCTAGGAGTACGCACGATGTCCCCCGTCACGCGCACGGCCGCCGGCCTGGCGTCGCTCACCGTCGCCGCCGCCCTGCTGGCCGGCTGCACCTCGACCGCCCCGGCGGCGCAGGGACCCGGCGACGGGGGCCCGATCACCGTGAACGCCACCGACACCGCCTGCGAGGTGTCGACCACACAGGCCCCGGCCGGCAACGTCACCTTCCGGATCACCAACGCCGGCAGCAAGGTCACCGAGTTCTACCTCTACGCCACCGGCGACCGGATCATGGGCGAGGTCGAGAACGTCGGCCCCGGCCTGTCCCGCGACCTGATCGTCGAGGTCCCCGACGGCGGCACCTACACCACCGCGTGCAAGCCCGGCATGTCCGGCGACGGCATCCGCGCCCCGTTCACCGTCACCGGCTCCGCGCAGCGCGCCACCGACACCAACGCCGAGCTCGCCGCCGCCACCGCCGGCTACCTCCGCTACGTGTCCTCCCAGTCCGACGCGCTGGTCACCACGACCTCCGAGTTCGCCGCCGCCGTGTCGGCCCGTGACGTCGCGAAGGCCAAGACCCTGTTCCCGGTCGCCCGCACCTACTACGAGCGGATCGAGCCGATCGCCGAGTCCTTCGGTGACCTCGACCCGAAGCTCGACGGCCGTGAGGACGACGAGCGCGACCCCGGTGTCGCCTGGACCGGGTTCCACCGGCTCGAGAAGGACCTCTGGGTCGACGGCCTGAAGGCCGACTCCCCGCAGATCGCCGCGACCCTGGTCACCGACACCAAGGACCTGCAGGGCCGCATCCCCGGCCTGAAGCTCACCCCGGCCGAGCTCGCCAACGGCGCCAAGAGCCTGCTCGACGAGGTCGCCACCGGCAAGATCACCGGCGAGGAGGACCGCTACTCCCACACCGACCTGTGGGACTTCCAGGCCAACGTGGAGGGCTCGCAGGCTGCCGTCGCCGCGCTGCGCCCGGTGATCGACCAGAAGGACCCGGCGCTGGGCCCGCTGCTCGACCAGCGCTTCGAGGACGTCGACACGCTGTTGCAGGGCTACCGCGTCGGCGACGGCTACAAGCTCTACACCCAGCTGACGCCCGAGGACACGAAGAAGATGGCCGCGGCCGTCGACGCGCTGGCCGAGCCGGTCAGCAAGGTCGCGGGCACCGTCACCGCATGAGCCCGCTGCACGTCTCCCGGCGGGGACTGTTCGGCCTGACCGGCGCCGGTGTGGCCCTGGCCGGGGCGGGCGTCGCCGCCGGGTACGGCCTGTCCGCCGACGGCGCCGCGGCGGGCGACGGGACCGTCGCCTTCCGCGGCGCCCACCAGGCCGGGATCGTGACCCCCGCCCAGGACCGGCTGCACTTCGTCGCCCTGGACCTCACCACCACCGACCGGGCCGCGGTGCGCGACCTGCTGGCCCGGTGGACGGCATCGGCCGAGCGGATGACGGCCGGACGGGAGACCGCCGAGGGCGGAGCGCTGCCCGGCAACCGCTACACCGCCCCGGCCGACACCGGCGAGGCGCTCGGACTGCCGCCGTCGTCGCTGACGCTGACCTTCGGCGTCGGCTCCGGGTTCTTCGACAAGCTCGGTATCACCGACCGGCGCCCGGCCGGGCTCGCCGCGCTGCCGCGGTTCCAGCGCGACCAGCTCGACCCGGCCCGCTCCGGCGGGGACCTGTGCATCCAGGCCTGCGCCGACGACCCGCAGGTCGCCGTGCACGCGGTGCGCAACCTGGTCCGCGAGGGCTTCGGCGTCACCGAGGTGCGCTGGTCGCAGCTGGGGTTCGGACGGACGTCGTCGACGTCCACCGGGCAGGCCACGCCGCGCAACCTGTTCGGCTTCAAGGACGGCACCAACAACCTCAAGGCCGAGGAACCGGACCTGCTGGACCGCCACGTGTGGGTCGGCGGCGAGGGCCCGGAGTGGCTTCGCGGCGGCTCCTACCTGGTGGCACGCCGGATCCGGATGCACATCGAGGTGTGGGACCGCTCCAACCTCGACGACCAGCAGCGCACCATCGGACGGGACAAGGGCGAGGGCGCGCCGCTGACCGGGACGGCCGAGTTCGACACCGCCGACCTCGCCGCGACCGACGCCTCCGGGCCGGTCATCCCGGACGACGCACACATCCGACTCGCCTCCGAACAGGAGAACGGCGGGGCGCGGATCCTGCGGCGCGGCTACAACTTCGTCGACGGCTCCGACGGGCACGGGCACCTCGACGCCGGCCTGTTCTTCATCGCGTTCGTGCGCGACCCGCAGCGCCAGTACGTGCCGATGCAGCGCAGGCTGGCCCGCTCCGACGCGCTCAGCGAGTACCTGGAGCACAACGGCTCGGCGCTGTTCGCGGTCCCGCCCGGCCTCGCCGAGGGCGACGACCACTGGGGCCGCGCGCTGCTCGCCTGACCCTGCGCCGACGGGGCCGGCCCCGTCAGGGAGCGGGCGGTGCGGGGGCGGCGGTGCGCTGCGCGTAGTCCGCGGCGGCGGCCCACACGTCGCCGGCGTACTCGCGGGAGGCGTTGTAGGCGAGCACCCCGCGCCACCAGTCCCCCGCCTCGGCGACGTCGCGCCCGTTCGCGCACAGGTAGCCGGCCGCGGCGAGCGCGGCGTCGTCGACCTGCTGGGGGTCGGCGACGCCGTCACCGTTGCCGTCCGCGCCGTAGCGCGCCCAGGTCCCGGGCAGGAACTGCATCGGCCCGACCGCGCGGTCCAGCACCGGGTCGCCGTCGAGGCGGCCGCCGTCGGTGTCGGCGACCCGGCGGGTGCCACCGGTGCCGTCGAGCGGGATGCCGATGATCGGCGGGTCGACGCGGCCGTCCGGGCCGGGCTCGGCGCCGCGGAAGGTGGCGTGCCCGGACTCGATCCGGCCGACCCCGGCCAGCGTCGCCCAGCTCAACCGGCAGGCCGGGGTGCGCTCGCGCTGGCGCAGCTCGGCGTTCGCGTAGGCCTGCAAGGTCCGTTCGGGGATGTCCGCCTCGGCCGCGGTGGCCCGGGCCCATGCGACCACGTCGGTACCCGCGGGCAGCGGCGCGGACGCGGGCGGGGCGGACTGCCGGTCGACCGGGGTCCGGGGCAGCGACGGCCCGAAGTCCGGGCCGGTCGCCAGCGAGACGACCACGATCAGGGCCACGATGCCGCCGATGGCCGCGAGGAGCGACTGAGTGCGCACGCTCACACGTTACCGACGGGTATCACCCGATCGGGGAGGGGGTCAGGGGCCGGCCCAGTAGCGACGCCAGTCCTGCGCGGTCAGCGCGTGCGGATCGAGCCCGTCCGCGGCCGCGGCCTTCTCCGCCGACCGCACCCGTGCCTCGAACTCGCGGGCGGCCGTGCGCAGCGCGGCCTCCGGGTCGCCGCCGCCGAGCTGCGCGGCCGCGGCCAGCCGGAACAGTGCCGCACCGGCGTCGTCGCCGGCGGGCAGCAGGTCCACGGGCAGCCCCGCCTTCGCCGTGCGGGAGGTCAGCTTCGCGGCGAGCGCGACGGCCGGCTGGACCGTCGCGACGCCGTCGACACTGGACTCGCGCTGCTTCTCGGCGCGCTTGAGCTCGTCCCAGCGGCGGTCATGGTCGGCGGCCGTGGCGACCTGCTCTCCCGCGGCGAACACGTGCGGGTGGCGACCGACGAGCTTGTCGACCAGCCCGGTCGCGACCTCGTCGATCCCGAACGGGGCGTCGGGGTGCTCGGTGGCGACGCGGGCGTGGAACAGCACCTGCAGCAGGACGTCGCCGAGCTCCTCGCGCAGCTCGGTGCGGTCACCGTCCTCGATGGACTGGTACAGCTCGTAGCACTCCTCGACGAGGTAGCGCAGCAGCGACGTGTGGGTCTGCTCGGCGTCCCACGGGCAGCCGCCGGGTGAGCGGAGCCGGTCCATCACCGCGACGGCGTCCAGCACCGCGTGTCCGGTCGGCGGCGGCACCGCGCCGGGGTGCGCGGCGGCGGGGTGGCCCGCCGGCACGAGCAGCACCGTGCCGTCGGCGAGCTCGGCGGGGTCGGTGCCGGTCCAGTCGACGGCCCCGGCTGCGGCACCGGCGTCGAGACCGGGCACGGCGAGCACCTCGGTCGCGGAGCGCAGCGCCGGCAGCGCCGCGGCCGGGAGTGCGGCCCCGCGACGGGGACAGACGACGATCGTCGCGGCCATCAGGGGGCGGGTGGGGTCGGGTTGCCGGCGGCGACCGGGAACACCACGGAGGCGTCCTCGGCGGTTGGCACGGCGAGCATCTGGATCGGGTCCCACACCCCGTAGCGCGGGTTGAGCTGCACCCCGGTGCGCAGCGCGGTGGGGGTGAGCATCCGGATCCCGGCCTCGGACAGCGAGCGCTGGTCCAGCTGGCCGACCGCGTTGCCCGGGGCGGGGGTGCCGAGGTCGCGCTCGGTCACCCGGACCACGACCCAGCCCTGGCCGCTGCCCAGCGGGAACGCCGCGACCCAGCCGGCCGGGATGCCGATCAGCGGGGTGAGCGCGGCCTGCGGGGTCTCGGCCGGGCGGATCGCGAGCGCGCGCTGGGTGGTGCCGGCACCGGCCAGCGCCGCCTCGGCCCGCTGCCCGCCGGCGGCGACCTCGCGGGCCAGCGTCGTGGCCTGGGCCCGGTCCTGGGCGACCGCGACGTCCGCGGTCACCGACAGCCGCGGCAGCTCGCGCCGGGCCAGCTCGGTCAGGGTCAGCTCGTCCCGGGTCGCGGCCTGCACACCGCCGACCGCCAGCGACGACTCCTGCACCGCCTGCTCGCCGCCCTGCCGGGCGATCGCCGCGGTGACCTGCTGGTCGGTCACGGTGACGCCCTGCTCCGGGGCGGTCAGGCCGATCAGGTCGCGGATCACCAGCTGGGACACCACGGCACGCCCGATGTCGGCCTGGGACCCGCCCTGGGCCTTCAGACCGTCGACCAGCCCGGGCCGGGTGAGCACGGAGGTGATCGCGGGCTGCACGGTCGCGAGCGGGATCGACCTCTCGCCGACGATCGCGGCGGAGTCGACCCGGCTCGGTCCGGCGCCGCAGCCGGCCCCGGTGACGGCGACGGCCCCGACGATCAGCAGGGCGGCGGTGATCCTGCGAGTGCGCACGGCGGTCAGCCTCTCACGCGATGTGGTGCCGATCTCCCCCACCCGGCCGACCCGGCAGCGCGGGCCGGGCCACCGACGGCCGCCCGGCGAGGTCCGGCGGCCGTGCGGGCGGGTGCTCGTCGAGCCGGGCCATGGCGATCTCGATCGCCCGGTCCAGCTGCGGGTCCCGTCCGGCCGCCCGGTCCTGCGGGGTCACGACCACCTCCACGTCGGGGTCCACGCCGTGGTTCTCCATCGTCCAGCCGACGTCGTCGAACCAGGTGGCGTAGCGGGGCTGGGTGACCAGGGTGCCGTCGACGAGCCGGTAGCGGCTGTCGATGCCGATCACCCCGCCCCAGGTGCGGGTCCCGACGACCGGGCCGACCCCGAGCCGCTTGATCGCGGCGGTGACGATGTCGCCGTCGGAGCCGGAGCGCTCGTCGGCCAGGGTCACCACCGGGCCGCGCGGCGCCTGCTCGGGGTAGGTCGCGGGTGCGCCGTGCCGGGGCAGGTCCCACCCGATGACGCGGCGGGCGAGCTTCTCCACCACCAGCTGGGAGGTGTGTCCGCCGCGGTTGCCGCGCACGTCGAGCAGCAGGCCGTCCTTCGCGGTCTCGCGGGCGAGGTCGCGGTGCAGCTGGGCCCAGCCGTAACCCATCATGTCCGGCACGTGCAGGTAGCCCAGCCGCCCCGCGGACCGCTCGGCGACCTCGGCGCGCAGCCGGGCCACCCGGTCCTGGTAGCGCAGCTCGTCCTCGGAGTGCAGCGGGCGCACCGCCACGCGGCGGACGGTGCCCGCGTCGGGCCGGTCGGGTCCGGAGCGCACGGTGAGCTCCACCGTGCTCCCGGCCGTCGCGACGAGCAGCGGCGCGGGCCCCCAGTGCGGGTCGAGCGGGCGCCCGTTCACCTCCAGCAGCACGTCCCCGGCCCGCACGTCGACGCCCGGCCCGGACAGCGGGCTGCGTGCGGCGGGCGCGGAGGTCTCCGGCGGCAGGACGCGCCGGACCCGCCATCCCGGGCCGCCGTCGGGTTCCGGCTCGAGGTCGGCGCCGAGCAGCTCGGGCCGCCCGGCCGGGTCGCCGCCCGCGCGGCCGCCGATGACGTAGGCGTGCGAGGTGCCGAGCTCGCCGTGCAGCTCCCACAGCACGTCGAGCAGGTCGTCGTGGCTCCCGACCCGGTCGACCAGCGGCCGGTACCGGGCGGTCTCGGCGGCCCAGTCGACCCCGGCCATGTCCTCGACCCAGAAGTGGTCGCGCATCAGGCGGGCGGTCTCGTCGAACATCTGACGCCACTGGGCGACCGGGTCGACGGTGACCACGAGCCGACGGGTGTCGATCGTGAACTCGTCGCCGCCGGCGTCGTCCTCCGGGGCGGCGGACCCGCCGCGGTCGGCGCGCAGCAGCCGGACCGTGCCCCGGTCCCGGACGACGAGCCGGGTGCCGTCGCCGCTCACCGCGAACGACGACGCCGGGTCGGCGACGACGATGACCGTGCGCCGGGCCAGGTCGAACCGCTCCAGCACGGCGCGGTCGGGCTCGGCGTCGTCGTCGGGGAGGCTGTCGCCGAGCACGCCGGTGCCGCTGGGCAGCCGCAGCCAGACCAGGCCGCCCCGGACCGCGGCGAGCCGGGTGTAGCGGGCGGCCTCGACCGGCACGCCGACGACCCGGTCGGCCAGCCCGTCGACGTCGACGACGACCTCCGGCGGCCCCCCGTCGGCGTCCCGCCCGGACCCGCGACGGCCGCCGCGCACACCGCCCCGGGCCCGTGCCCCGACCCCGGTCGCCGCGGCCACCGCGCGGCGCGCGCCGTCGGGGGCCCGGTCGACCGCCCCCTCGACCGCCCCGTCGACCGCGGTATCGCCGGGCGGCTCGGGCTCGTCGCCGGGCTCCGGCGGGGCCGGGGGCGTCGGCGGGGTGGCGGGCGGGTCGTCCGGGCCCTCGTCGGCCGGGTCCACCGGGCGGCCGTCCGGCCCCGCCCCGAACGGCGACGGCGTCCGCGCGGCCAGCGGCACCAGGAACGGCTTCCAGCCGGTGGCGAAGGTCAGGTCGAAGGAGTGCTCGTCGTAGCTGGGGTCGAACACCCGCCGGGACAGGAACGCCAGGTGCCTGCCGTCGGCGGTGAAGACCGGGTCGCTGTCGTGGAAGCGGGCCGGGGTGACCTCGGCGTGCTCGCCGTCGGCGACCCGGGTGAGCACGATCCGCGAGAGCCCCTCGGGGGTCGGGTCGCACCAGGCCAGCCAGGCGGAGTCCGGGGACCAGGACACGTCGGAGGGCTCGCCCGCGGTGCCGCGGTGCAGCTCGCACAGTTCCCCCACCGGCCGGGCCGGGGCGGCCTCGTCGACCACGCCGTCGTCGGGTCGCTCGTCGGGACCGGACACCGGGTCCGGCACGGGGTCGGCGCCGGTGTGCAGCACCAGCAGCCTGCCGTCGTGCGTGGTGAGCGCGACGGCGGAACCGTCCGGCGCCGGGGCCAGCTCCAGGACCCGGCCGAGCCGGCCCGCGGCGTACCGCGCCCGCTCCGGGGCGGCCGGGGCGTGCGCGTCGAGCGGGGCCACGACCACGGCGTCCTCGCCGGTCGCGTCGTCCACCCACACGGCGCGGTCCGTGCCGAGCGGGTGCGCGAGCCGGGCCCGCACGCCGGGCTCGGCGAGCAGCGCACGGGCGGGGCCGTCGCGGTGGGTGAGCCGGTGCACGGTGCCGAGCACCGACACGATGCTCGCCCGGCCGGTGCGGTCCGGCCGGACCGGACCCAGGTCGGCGGGCAGCGACGCGCGGAAGGGCTCGCGGGGGCGCCGCGGCCCGCCGGGCCGGACGTCGATCCGGCGCGGCTGCGAGGCGGCGGACAGGTCGTCGAGCAGGAAGATCTCCCCTGCCGACTCGTAGACCACCCGGCGCCCGTCGGTGCTCGCGTGCCGGACGTAGAAGTCGGTGCCGCCCCCGGAGCCGTGGTCGGTGTGTCGGCGCAGGTCGGTGCCGGGGTCGGCGAGCGGGACGGAGTAGACGTTCCCCCAGCCCTCGTGGTCGGAGACGAACACCAGCCGCGGGCCCGACCCGTCGTCGACGATCATGGGGCACTCCAGCTGCCCGGCCAGACCGGCGAGGACCCGGGTGAACTCCCCGGTCCCGGTGGCATCGAGCCAGAGCCGTCCCGCGCGCCCGCCGCGGTAGCGCTTCCAGTGGGCCGCGTCCCGCCCGCCCTCGACCTGGGTGAGCACGGCGGGGCCGCCGGGCTGGTGGGCGAGCGCGGAGAGCGTGCCGTGCGGCAGCAGCTCCGGTGTGCCGCCGGTCGCCGGGACCGCGTACGCCCACAGCCGGGAGGTCGCGTCCCCGTGCGCCGACAACGCGACCACCGCCCCGTCGGGGGTCCAGCCCGCCGCGCGGGTCGTCGCCTCGCCCCACCAGGTGAGCCGGGTGGGCGTGCCGCCCTCGGCGTCGACCCGGTACACCTCGGGCGCACCGTCGCGCCGGGACGCGAAGGCGATCGACCCGCCGTCGGGCGAGAAGCGCGGCGCGGTGACCGGCACCCCGTCCGCGGTCAGGCGGTGGGCCCGCCCGCCCGCGACCGGAGCCGTCCACAGATCGTCCTCCGCGACCAGGACGAGCGTGTCACCCGACAGGTGGGGATGGCGCAGGAAGCTCACACGGCGACGTTAGCCGCACGCACCGACGTTCCGGACCCACCCGTGGCGGGGTCCCCGGTGCAGACGCAGCGCAGCGGGGCGAACCCGTTGAAGCCGACCGAGGAGTAGCTGGTGGTGTAGGCGCCGGTGTGCAGCAGCCGGACCACGTCACCGGCGCACAGGTCGTCGGGGAGCAGGTAGGGATGCCTGCGGTAGAGCACGTCGGCGCTGTCGCAGGTCGGTCCGGCCAGGACGACCGGCGAGCGGGGACCGTCGTCGTGGGCGGTGCGGATCGGGTAGCGGACCAGCTCGCCCTCGGTCTCGGCGAGCCCGCCGAAGCGGCCGATGTCGAGGTAGACCCAGCGCGGACCGGCGTCGCCGTCCCGGTCTGACACGAGCACGACCTCGCTGTAGAGCGTCCCCGCGCCGGCGACGAGGCCCCGGCCCGGCTCGATCATCAGCTCCGGCCGGTCGTCGCCGAACTCCGCGGCGACCGCGTCCCGGATCGCGTCGCCGTAGTCCGCCAGGGGGAGGACGTGCGCGTCGTAGTGCGCGGGGAAGCCGCCACCGAGGTTGAGCAGGTACGGCCGCAGACCGCGGGCGCGGACCCTGCGGAACACCTCCGCGGCGTCGGCGATCCCGGCGCGCCACGCCCCCGGGTCGAGCTGCTGGGAGCCGACGTGGAACGACACGCCCGCCGCGCGCAGCCCGGCCGCGTCGGCGTCGAGCAGCAGCGACGCGGCCGCGGCGGGCGAGCACCCGAACTTGCGGTCCAGCGGGAAGCAGGAGCCCGCGCCGCTGCAGGCGACCCGGACGAACACCTCGGCACCCGGCGCGCACCGGGCGATCTTCGCCAGCTCGGCGGCCGAGTCGACGGCGAACCGGCGCACGCCGCTGCGGTGCGCGAACGCGATGTCCCGTTCCTTCTTGACGGTGCTGCCGTAGGAGATGTCCGCGGGCCGAGCACCGGCCGCCAGGCACAGTTCCAGCTCCGGCCGACTGGCGACGTCGAATCGCGCGCCGAGACCGACCAGGAATGCGACGAGCCGTGGGTCCGGATTCGCCTTGACCGCGTAGAACAGGTCCACGCCGGGGAGCGCGTCACCGAATTCGGCATACCGTTCTCGGACGGTGTCCATGTCCAACACCAGGCACGGAGTGCAGAAATCGGCGGAATCGGTGGAGTCTGGCCGGCGACCGGACATCGGACACACCTCTTTCCCAGAAACGGGGAGCTTACGACGGAAACGGCCTTCTCACGCGCCGTTGACCTGATCGTAAAACAGTTTGGATCGCGTCCGCGAAGTGCTGTGGATCACCAGAAAAAACGGGAACCCACGTCGCGCGATTGATCCCGACAACTCCGACGACCGGTTCGCCGGCGTCCGTCCCGTTACGTCCCGGAAACAGTGCGGACGCCGACACCCGAAGTTCCCCGGCAAGACACCGGGTGTTCATCAGGATCGCGTCAGGACCGCGTCAGGAGGAGGCCGAGCTGTGCACCGGGGTGGAGGTCGGCACGATCTGCAGCAGCAGCTCCGCGCACCAGCCGAGCAGCTCGACGTCGCGCAGCGCCGCCCCGCCGATCCGGTTGCCCTGCATCGGCTTGGGCACCGTGACGATCTGCGCGGCCGCCTTGTACTGCGCCTTCGGGTAGAGCCGGCGCAGCCGCAGCTGGGCGGAGTCGGGCAGCTGCATCGGACCGATCCGCAGCTGGGTGCCCGCCGAGGCGACCTCACGGATGCCGAGGCGGCGGCACAGCTGGCGGAACCGGGCGACCTCCAGCAGGTTGCGCACCGGGGTCGGGGGCTCGCCGTAGCGATCGGTCAGCTCCTCGATGATCGCGGTGAGCGCGGCGTCGTCGGGCGCCTCGGCGATCTTGCGGTAGACCTCCAGACGCAGCCGCTCGCCGTCGACGTAGTCGTGCGGGACGTGGGCGTCGACCGGCAGATCGACCCGGACCTCCTGCAGCTCCTCCGGCTCGGCCCCGATCTCCCCGCCCGCCTGCTTGCGGAACGCGGCGACGGCCTCCCCGACCAGGCGGATGTAGAGGTCGAACCCGACGCCGGCGATGTGGCCGGACTGTTCGGCGCCCAGGATGTTGCCCGCTCCGCGGATCTCCAGGTCCTTCATCGCGACGGCCGCACCGGAGCCCAGCTCGGAGTGCTGGGCGATGGTGGCGAGCCGGTCGTGCGCGGTCTCGGTGAGCGGGTGGTCGGCCGGGTAGAGGAAGTAGGCGTAGCCACGGTCGCGGCCACGCCCGACCCGGCCGCGCAGCTGGTGGAGCTGCGACAGCCCCAAGGCGTCGGAGCGCTCGACGATCAGGGTGTTGGCGTTGGAGATGTCCAGGCCGTTCTCGACGATCGTGGTGCAGATCAGCACGTCGAACTCGCGGTGCCAGAACGCGCTGACGGTCCGCTCCAGCAGGTCCTCGTTCATCTGCCCGTGCGCGACGGCGACCCGTGCCTCGGGGACGAGGTCCTGGATCTTCTTGGCCGCGCGGTCGATCGAGCTGACCCGGTTGTGGACGTAGAACACCTGGCCGTCGCGCAGCAGCTCGCGGCGGACGGCGGCGGCGACCTGCTTGTCGTCGTAGGCGCCGACGTAGGTCAGGGTCGGGTGCCGCTCCTCGGGCGGGGTGGTGATCGCCGACATCTCACGGATGCCGGCCAGGCTCATCTCCAGGGTCCGCGGGATCGGTGTCGCGGACAGGGTCAGCACGTCGACGTGCGCGCGCAGGGCGGTGATGTGCTCCTTGTGCTCGACGCCGAAGCGCTGTTCCTCGTCCACGATCACCAGGCCGAGGTCCTTGTAGCGGATGCCGGTCTGCAGCAGCCGGTGCGTGCCGACGACGACGTCGACCTGCCCGTCGGCGAGCTTCTCGATCGTCTCGCGCGCCTCGGCCGGGTCGGTGAACCGCGACAGCCCGCGCACGGTCACCGGGAACTGGCGCATCCGCTCGGAGAACGTGGACAGGTGCTGGGTCGCGAGCAGCGTCGTCGGGACGAGCACGGCGACCTGCTTGCCGTCCTGCACCGCCTTGAACGCCGCCCGCACCGCGATCTCGGTCTTGCCGAACCCGACGTCGCCGGAGATGACGCGGTCCATCGGGACCGGACGCTCCATGTCCCGCTTGACCTCGTCGATCGCCGACAGCTGGTCGGGGGTCTCGGTGTAGGGGAACGCGTCCTCCAGCTCGCGCTGCCACGGGGTGTCCGCGCCGAACGCGTGCCCCGGCGAGGCCTGGCGGGCCGCGTAGAGCTGCACCAGACCGGCCGCGATGTCCTTGACCGCCTTGCGGGCGCGGCTCTTGGTCTTGGCCCAGTCCCCGCCGCCGAGCTTGTTGACCGCGGGCTGCTCGCCGCCCACGTAGCGGCTGATCTCGTCGAGGGCGTCGGTCGGCACGAACAGCCGGTCGGCGGGCTGGCCGCGCTTGGAGCTGGCGTACTCCAGCACCAGGTACTCCCGGGTGGCGCCCTGGACGGTGCGCTCCTTCATCTCGACGAAGCGCCCGATGCCGTGCTGGTTGTGGACGACGAAGTCGCCGGGCTGCAGCACCGCCAGGTCGACGGCGTTGCGCTTGCGCGGGGTGGTCCTGCGCGGCGCGGTGTCGAGCCCGGCGCGGCTGCCGGTCAGGTCGGGCTCGGAGACGACGACCAGCCCCACCTCCGGCGCGGTGAACCCGTTCAGCACCCGCCCGCAGGTGACGGTGACGATCCCCTTCTCCGGGGCGTCGGCCAGCACCGGGACGGCCGCGGCGGGGACCTCCGCCTCGCGCAGCTGCTCCAGCGAGCGGTCCGCGGTGCCCTGCCCGGCCAGCACGAGCACCGCGGCACCGCCGGTGGCGACGTGGGCACGCAGGTCGGTCAGCGCGCGGTCGGTGTCGCCCCGGTAGGGCTCGATCTCGTGCACGCCCGCCACGACGACGTCGTCGGCACCCGACAGCAACGGCGACAGCGACACCACGGGGCGGCCGGTCGCCGTCGCGTGGTCCAGCGTGACGCGCAGGTCGCGGTAGGCCGACCCGGAGACGTCGATCGGGGCCTCGCCGCCGGAGCCGGACGCCAGCCAGGACGCCTCCAGGAACTCCTGCCCGGTGCGCACGAGGTCGGCGCAGCGGGTCCGGATGCGCTCGGGGTCGGCGAGCAGCACCCGCGTCCCGTCCGGCAGCAGGTCGGTGAGCGTCTGCATCTCCCCGCCGACCAGCGCCGGGATCAGCGACTCCATGCCCTCGCCGGGGATGCCCTCGGACAGCTTCTCCAACAGCTCGCGCAGCGGGTTGCGGTTGAGCCCGGCGGTCTCGGGCTGTTCGAGGGCCAGCTCGGCGGCCCGCTCGCGCACCGGGGTGGTGAGCAGCAGCTCGCGACACGGCGGGACGTCGATCCGGGTGACCTCGCCGACCGAACGCTGATCGGCGACGGAGAACGACCGCACCTCGGAGACCTCGTCGCCCCAGAACTCGACCCGCACCGGATGCTCGGCGGTCGGCGGGAAGATGTCGAGGATGCCGCCGCGCACGGCGAACTCGCCGCGGGTGGTCACCATCTCGGCGCGGCTGTAGGCCAGCTCGACCAGACGCACGAGGAGCTGCTCGAAGTCGTGCTCCTCGCCGACGGCCAGCGAGACCGGGGCCAGCGTGCCCAGCCCGGGCGCGACGGGCTGGATCAGGCTGCGCGCCGCGGTCACGACCACCCGCGGGGCGGTCCCGGTCGAGGCGAGCCGGCGGAAGATCGTCAGCCGACGGGCGACGGTGTCCGGGCGCGGGGACAGCTTCTCGTGGGGCAGCGTCTCCCAGCTCGGCAGCACGACGACGGGGGCGCCCGCGCAGTCGTGCACGGTGTCGGCGGCGGCGCCCGGCGCCTCGCCGTGGCCGAGCAGGTCCGACACCGCGGCCGCGAGGTCCTCGGCCTCCCGGTCGGTGGCGGTCACGGCGAGCACCGTGGAGGTCTCGGCGAGCCCGGCGGCGAGCAGCGGGCGTACCGCGGAGGGGCCCTCGACCTGCACGGCAGGGGTCTCACCGGCGCGGGTGTCCGCGGCGCGGGCGGCATCGACGGCGGCACGGAGACCGGCGTCGGACAGGGCGGAGGTGAGCAGACCGGACAGGATGGCCACGACGGCGCTGGCTCCTCGGTGGAGGTGGGCTGGCGGTGCGCGCGGCGGCGGGGGCCGGCCGCGGGCAGGGCAGACCCCTGCCCGGGTCGCGGTAGGGCTCCCGACCCGGGTCGGGGTGCCGACCTTCGACTTTACGCCTGCCCCGCGCGGACGCCGACCGCACCGTCGGTGTGCCGCGGTACGCCGGCGCGGGCCCGCCTCACGGGCCGCCCGCCGCCGGTCCCGGGGTGCCCACCGTGCCGCGGACCACGGCCGCGACGGCCGCCTCCGCACGCTCGGCGACCGTGCCGCCGCCGACCGCGGCACCGGCGAGGAAGCCGTCGACGTCGAGGGCGCCGTAGCCGTGGGCGGTCGTCACCACCCGCTCCATCAGCGACACCGCCGCGGCCGGGTCGGCGAGCTCCAGGGCCGGAGTGAGCAGGACGTCCCCGATCCGCCGTCCCACGGCCGCGAGGTCGCGGTCGCCCAGTGCCCGCAGCTCGGCGCCGTAGACGAGGTCCAGCCCGACCCGGCGCCCGGTGAGGAACCCGGCGTAGGCCCCGCCGGCGGCGGCGAGTCGCGAGACCGGGTCGTCCCCGGCCCGCGCGGCCGCGGCATCCATCTGCTCCGCCAGCTCGCCGGCCGCCGCGGTCACCACCGCGGCCAGCAGCCGGTCGCGGTCGGCGAAGTGCCGGTAGGGGGCGGCCGTGCTCACCCCCAGCCTGCGGGCCAGCACCGCGACCGAGAACCCGCGCACGCCCACCTCGGCCAGCAGGTCGACGCCGGCACGCACGAGTGCGCCCGCCAGGTCGCCGTGATGGAACCTCGCCCGCCGGGCCATGCGCCCTCCTTGCTGTGATCGGGCTATCACATTAGCGTGTAAGTGGGTTATCACTTCGAGTCGGGAGACGCCGTGGACACGCAGGACACCATCACCGGCAGGGTCGTCGCCGTCACCGGGGCGAGCGGGGGCATCGGCGCGGCGACCGCGGTCGAGCTCGGGGCCCGCGGGGCGCGCCTGGTCCTGGGGGCGCGTCGGGCGGACCGACTGGAGGCCGTGGCCGACCGCGTGCGCGCCGCGGGCGGGACGGCGGTCACCGTGCCGATGGACGTACGGGACCGGGCCGACCACGCCGCGCTGGTCGCCCGTGCACGGGCCGAGTTCGGCAGGCTCGACGTGCTGGTGGCGAACGCGGGGGTGGGCCGGGTCCGTCCGCTCGACGAGCTCCCGGTCGAGGAGTGGGACGAGGTGATCGACGTCAACCTGCGCGGGGTCCTGTACGGGCTCGCCGCGGCGCTGCCGGTCTTCCGCGCCCAAGAGGCGGGCCACCTCGTCGTGATCGCCTCCACCTCCGGCCTGCGGGTCGTCCCCGGTCAGGTCGTCTACGCCGCGACGAAGAACGCCGTCCGGACCCTCTGCGAGGGACTGCGCCAGGAGGCGGGACCCGTGCTGAGGGTCACCGAGGTCTCGCCGGGGTTCGTCGCGACCGACTTCGTCGAGGGCATCGGCGACGAGCGGATGCGCGCGGACTACCGGGCCCGGCGCGACGAGATCGCCCTCGCCCCGGCCGCGATCGCCCGCGCGGCGGTCTTCGCGCTCGAGCAGCCCGCCGGGGTCGACGTCAACCAGGTCGTCGTCCGGCCGACGGCCCAGGGGTGAGCCCGGCTCAGATCAGCCCGTCGCGCTCCAGGGTCGCCTCGTAGAGGTCGAGCATCCGCTCGTCGTCGCCCTCGGCGGCGGCGGCCGCGGCCGCGTAGGCCTTCTCGAAGCGCTCCTGGTTGGCCCGCCAGGTGCGGCGGAAGGTGTCGGCGTCGCGCCGCCAGTAGCCGAGGACGCCGTAGGCGCCGGGCGGCAGGCCGCGCTCGTGGCGCAGGTGCTTGCGGGCGGCCCGGGTCGCGGACGCCTCACCGCCGACGTAGACGTAGCCGGGCCCCTCGGGCAGCACGAGCCCGGCGACGATCTCCGCCAGCCGGCTGCCGGTCTCGCTCGCGGGCTCGCGACGCACCCGGGCCCGCGCGGGGAAGTCGGCCGGCACCTCGTCGATCTCCAGGACGACCTCGGTGTCGATGCCCTCGGGGGTCTCGGTGACGATCCGGGCGAGCGCCGGGAGGGCCGCCGCGTCGCCGACGAGGATCTGCCAGCCGACCCCGGCCGGGCGCTTGAACCAGCTGTTCGTGTGCGAGACCTCGATCTCGTCGCCGACACGGGCCCGCCGCGCCCAGCCCGCGCCGACCCCGCCGGGGTGGCAGACCAGGTCGATGGACGCCCGGGTACGGCAGGGACTGACCTCGCGCAGGGTGTACCAGCGACCGTGGTCGTCGCGGCCGCCGTCGGGCAGCGGGAAGTGGAAGACGCAGGCCTCGTCGGGGACGCCGGGCAGGTCGAGACCGGCCAACGCCTCCCCCTCGAGCCGGGCCCGGACGAAGACGTCCGAGACCCGCTGCAGACCCACCACACGGACCGCCGCGCGGTCCTCGGTCACGACCGACATCGCCACCTCCCCATAGGTGAGGCTCACCTAATCACAGGGAGAAGGGCGGCATCAACCGGACCTTTCAGTCATGGTGTCGCAGAGCCTCTACTACTACGTTGCATAGTGGACAACCACCCGATCGTGTCCGCTAGCGTCAGCAGGTGTCAGACGGGTGTCGAGCCCGAGTCAGCACGGAGGAGCAAGCGGTGATCACGGTCTACCTGAAACCGCCGGATCGACGACGACGCGCGCCGCGAGTCCCTGTTCCGGGGCGACTTCCATCTCTACACCGGGATCGGTGGCGCGAACGCCCTCGCCGACCACGCCAAGGACCTCATCGGTCAGGCCTTCGAGGGCATGGACCCGGAGCGCGCCCAGTACGAGATGGACGTCGACGAGTTCATCCGCCGCGTCGAGCCGCTCAAGCACGAGTTCACCAACGGTGAGAAGACCAAGTCGCTCTGCCAGCAGTTCGCCGTCGACTTCGGTGTCGACCCCGAGCGGACCTACTTCGACATCCCGCGACTGCGTGTCATCCCGGCCGACCAGTTCCTCACCGCCGGCGTGTCCTACAACTACAAGGCGCACCGCGACATGTGGTACGGCCACCCGCAGCAGCTCGTGAACTACTGGACCCCGGTGTTCGACGTCGTCGGCGAGAACGTCATGAGCATGTACACCGACTACTTCGACCGTCCGGTGAAGAACGGCTCGAACCAGTACGACTACGACGAGTGGGTCGCCAAGCACCGCACCGCGGCCGCCGGTGAGAAGACCACCGACACCCGTCCGCACCCCCTCCCGCTGGAGGACTTCGAGTCCCGCGGCGAGATCCGGATCGCCGCGCAGTCCGGGGACGTCTTCATGTTCTCCTCGAACCACCTGCACGCGTCGGCGCCGAACACCTCCGACGTCACCCGGTTCTCCTACGACCTGCGCACGATCAACCTGGACGACGTGCGCGCCGGCCGCGGACCGAAGAACGTCGACTCCGGCGCGACCGGCACCACGCTGGGCGACTTCCTGCGGGTCTCCGACCTGGCCCCGCTGAAGGTCGAGGAGTTCGAGGACGCGCTCACGAACGCCTGACCCGCCCGTCCGACGGCCCGGTGCCCCGCGTGGGTGCCGGGTCGTCGTGCTCTCGACGGCCGGACCGGGTCTGGCTACCGTCGGCCCGATGAGCGGTGAGCTGCGGCCGGTGGACGCCCGCGTCCGGGCCCTGGAGTCGATCCTGGTCGAGAAGGGCTACGTCGACCCGGCCGCACTCGACGGGATCATCGAGACCTACCAGCACCGGGTGGGCCCGCGGAACGGCGCGCACGTCGTCGCCCGGGCCTGGACCGACCCGGACTTCGCGGCCCGACTCGCCGAGGACGCGACCGCTGCGGTCGCCGAGCTCGGCTACGGCGGCCGGGGCGGCGAGCACCTCGCGGCGGTGTTCAACGCACCGGGCGAGCACCACCTCGTCGTCTGCACGCTGTGCTCCTGCTACCCGTGGCCGGTCCTCGGTCTGCCGCCGGTCTGGTACAAGTCGCCGGCCTACCGGTCGCGGGCGGTGCTGGACCCGCGCGGGGTGCTCGCCGACTTCGGGACCACCCTCGGCGACGACGTCGCGATCCGGGTCCACGACTCCACCTCCGAGCTGCGCTACCTGGTCGTCCCCCAGCGTCCGGCCGGGACCGACGGCTGGTCGGCCGACGAGCTCGCCGCGATCGTCTCCCGGGACGCCATGATCGGAACCCGGCTGGTGTCGGCGTGAACGGCGCGCACGACCTCGGCGGTGCGATGGGCTTCGGGCCCGTCGAGCCCGAGCCGGAGGACGTCCGGTTCCACGCCGGCTGGGAGCCGCTGGTGCTGGCGCTGACCCTCGCCGCGGCCCGCCCGGGCGGCTGGTCGATCGACGAGTCCCGGCACGCCCGCGAGTCGCTCCCGCCGCCGGTCTACCTGACGCTGACCTACTACGAGATCTGGCTCGCGGCGACCGAGAAGCTGCTGGTCACCCACGGCCTGGTCGGTGCCGACGAGCTCGAGGCCGGGCGCCCGCTGCGCCCGCGCGCCGAGGTGCCCGCCCCACTGGACGCCGGGGCCGTCGCCCGGGTGCTGGCGACCGGCGCCCCCACCGAACGCGACGCCGCCGGCCCGCCGCGGTTCGCCCCCGGCGACCGGGTGCGGGCCCGGGTGATGCACCCGCGCGGGCACACCCGGCTCCCCCGCTACGTCCGTGGCCGCAGCGGGACCGTCGAGACGCACCGCGGGACCCACGTGCTGCCCGACGCCCGCGCGCACGGCCGCGGCGAGTGCCCGGAGCCGCTCTACACCGTGGTGTTCACCGGTCCCGAGCTGTGGAGCCCGGACGCCGACCCCACCACGACCGTCTCCGTCGACGCCTGGGAGTCCTACCTTGAGCCCGTCTGACGGCCCGGTCTTCGACGAACCATGGCAGGCGAACGCGTTCGCGCTGGCCGTGGCCCTGCAGGACACCGGAACGCTGGACCGGCAGGAGTTCGCCGAGACCCTGGGGGCCGAGCTGGACACCGGCCTGGACTACTGGGACGCCTGGCTCGCCGCGCTGGAGCATCTGCTCGACGGGCTCGGCGTCGCCGAGCGCGACACGGTCGACGAGCGGACCGGCGCCTGGCTGCGCGCCGCCGTCGCGACCCCGCACGGCGCGCCGGTCACGCTCGACGCCGACCCGCTGCGCCCCTAGATGAACGCCCACACCAGCGCGGCCGCGGCGAACCCGACGACGGACAGGATCGTCTCCAGCACCGTCCAGGTCATCAGGGTCTGCTTCACCGTCATGTTGAAGTACTTCGCGACGATCCAGAACCCGCCGTCGTTGACGTGGCTGGCGATGATCGACCCGGCCGACACGGCGACGACGATCAGCGCGAGCTGCGGCTGGCTGTAGCCGCCCGCGGCGACGGTCGGGCCGATGATGCCCGCTGTCGTCACGATGGCGACGGTCGCCGAGCCCTGGGCGATCCGCAGCGCCGCGCTGATCAGGTACGCCGAGGCGATCACCGGCAGCCCGATCGCGGTCATCGAGCCGGCCAGTGCGTCGCCGACGCCGGTGGTCTGCAGGACCTTGCCGAAGAACGCCCCCGCCCCGACGACCAGGAGAATCATCCCGACCGGGCGCAGCGACTCGCCGGAGATGCGGCCGAGCTCGGCCATCGACGTCCCGCGCCGGATGCCGAGCAGGTACAGCGCGAGCAGCACCGACAGCGTCAGCGCGATCGCCGGGGTGCCGAGCAGCACGAGCACGTCGCGGAGCACCGTGCCCTCGGGGAGCGCCACCCCCGCGACGGTCGCGGCGAGGATGAGCACCAGCGGGACCGCGATGATCGAGGAGATGAGCGCGACCGACGGGGGCGCCACCACCGCGACCGCGGTCTGCGGGACGGCCGTCCCCGCGGTGCGGACACCGCCCGTCCCGCCGCTCGGGTCGCCGTCGGTGCCGGTGTCGCCGGCGCTGCTGGGGTCGCTGCCGGGGTCGCCGGCGCGCGCGGTACCGGGAGGACCGGACGGCTCCCGCCGGGCAGGTCCTCGGGCACGCCGACCTGGATCCGCCGCCCGATGAACGAGCCCCACCAGACGCCGCTGACCAGCCACGCGGGGATGCCGCAGAGCAGGCCCATCGCGATCACCCAGCCCATGCCGACGCCGAGCAGCCCGCCCGCGGTGACCGGCCCGGGGTGCGGCGGCAGGAACGCGTGGGTCATCGACAGGCCCGCGAGCATGGGCATCGCGTAGAGCACCAGCGAGCGGCCGCCACGGCGCGCGGCCACGTAGACCAGCGGCACGAGCACGAAGATGCCGATGTCGAAGAACACCGGGATGCCGAGCACGAGCCCGGTGATGCCCATCGCGAGCGGTGCGCCCTTGGGCCCGAACAGTCGGAGCAGCCGTTCGGTCAGCGCGTCCGCCCCGCCGGAGCGTTCCATGATCGCGCCGAGCACGGTGCCCAGGCCGATGATCGGGGCGATGTGGCCGAGGATCCCGGCGAATCCCTTCTCGAACAGCGAGTCCGACGCCTTGATCGGGGTGCCGACGAGCTCGGTGACCGACACACCCGCGACCAGGGCGACCAGCACGCCGGTCACGATCAGCGCGATGAACGGCTCCAGGCGCAGCCGCATGATCAGCACCAGGAGCAGCGCGACGCTGACGGCGGCGAGGGTGAGCAGGCCGGCCGTGTCGTTCTGCAGCCAGTTCAGGAAGGCCATCGGTGTCCTCCGGTGGGATGGGTGCCCGGTGCTGTCCGGCCGTCGGCCCCGCGGCGCAGCGCCCGGCCGGCCAGCGCGTCGGTGCGCTCCCCGCCGTCGATCGCGAAGGCCCCGTTGACCAGCACGTACGGGATGCCTGCCGCCTGCTGGGCCGGCTCGGCGAAGGTGGCGGTGTCGGTGACGGTGTCCGGGTCGAACACCACCAGGTCGGCGGCCAGGCCCGGCCGGACGCGGCCGCGGTCGGCGAGGCGCAGCCGGTCGGCGGCCCGTCCGGTGAGGTGGTGGACGCACTCCTCCAGGGAGAACAGCCCCAGCTCGCGGCAGTAGTGGCCGAGGTAGCGGGGGAAGGTCCCCCAGGCCCGCGGGTGCGGCTTCGCGCCGACGAGCAGGCCGTCGCTGCCGCCGGTGTGCCGCGGGTGGCGCATGATCGCGCGGACGTTCTCCTCGTGCCCGACGTGCTGCAGGATCCCGGTCCCGAAGTCGTCGCGGAGCAGGACGTCCACGCAGGTGTCGAACGGGTCCCGTCCGGCAGCGGCCGCGATGTCGGCGATCGTCCGACCGACCAGCGCGGCGAGCTCGGGGTTCGTGACCCCGCTGATCTCGATCGTCTCCCACTCCGCGACGACGCCGTGGCAGCCGTCGGAGCCGTGGACCTCCAGGTCCTCGCGGATCCGGGCGAGCGCCGCCGGGTCGCGCAGCCGCTCGCGGGCCGCGTCGACACCACCGGACTGGCACCAGCTGGGCAGGATCGCCGACAGCGTCGTCGCGCCGGGCAGGTAGGGATAGGTGTCGAGGGTGATGTCGACGCCGCGGGCGACGGCGGCGTCGAGCAGCGCGATCAGCTCCCCGGCCCGGCCCTTGTTGGGGCCGAAGTTGAGCGTGGCGTGGGCCAGGTGCAGCGCGCACCCGGACCGCTCGGCGACGTCGACCATCTCGGCGTAGGCCTCCAGCGCGCCCGCGCCGTAGCTGCGGTGGTGCGGGGAGAAGAAGCCGCCCAGCTCCCCCACCGCAGCGCACAGGGCGGCGAGCTCGGCGCCGTCGGCGTACATGCCGGGGGTGTAGGTGAGCCCGGCCGAGAGACCGACCGCGCCCTGGGCCATGCCGGTGCGGACGACGTCGGCCATCCGGGCGATCTCCGCCTGCGTGGCGGGCCGGTCGTCCCAGCCGCAGACCAGCGCACGGACCGTGCCGTGCGGGACGAGGTAGACGGCGTTGCCGGCGATGCCCTCGTCGAGCCGGTCCAGGTACTCCGCGACGGTGCGCCAGGTGACGAAGTCCGCGCCGGGGTCGCCGTTCCAGCCGGCGATCGCGCGGCGCAGCACGGGCAACACGGCGTCGTCGACGGGGGCGTAGGACAGCCCGTCCTGGCCGAGGACCTCGGTCGTCACGCCCTGGGAGACCTTCGCGAGGTGCGCGGGCTCGGTGAGCAGGCGCAGGTCGGAGTGGGCGTGCATGTCGACGAAACCGGGGGCGACGACCAGTCCGGCCACGTCGACGACCCGGTCGGCCCGCCCGGCCGCGTCCGGTCCGACGGCGGCGATCCGGTCGCCCTCGACGAGCACGTCCGCGGTGTACCGGGGTCCGCCCGTCCCGTCGACGACGGTGCCGCCGCGCAGCAGCGTGCCCATCAGAAGAACGTCCGTACGAGCTCGACGACCTGCGGGTCGGGATCCGCACCGTCCAGCACCGGGATCCAGCGCCACTTGTCGAACGCGGTGCACGGGTGCGAGAGCCCGAGCCGGACGACCTGCCCGATCCGGACCGGCTCCTCGGTGCGCAGGAACGCGTGCTGGTCGTTGACGGCGGTGACGGTGCCGGTCAGCGGTCGCGACGGCGCCCCGAGGTCGTCGGCGATGCGCTGCGGCTCGGGCAGCCCCTCGTCGAACGGGACGTCGCGCTTGCCCGCGTCGAGCAGCGCCAGGCCGGGCTCGGGGGTGGACACCACCCGGGCGGTCACGTGCATGGCCGAGCGGAACGGGCGCTGCTCGTCGTCGCGGGCCAGCGGGGAGATGCCGCGGTAGAAGCCGTCGTCGTGGACGAGGTAGGCGCCCGAGCGCAGCACGACGCGGGTGCGCGCGTCGGCGAGCCCCGCCAGCGCGGCGACGACCTGGTCGAAGTAGGCGCTGCCGCCCGCGGTGACCACGACCTCGTCGGTCCCGTAGGACGGGGTGAGCCGCCGGTGCAGCGTGGCGAGGTCGTCGAGGTAGGCGCGGACGGTCGCCAGCGACTCCGCGGACGGGTCGTGCGCGAGTGCCCCCTCGTAGCCGCCGACCCCGGCCAGCACCAGCGCCGGGCTCGCGACGACGGCCGCGGCGACCCGCTCGGCCTCGTCGAGGGTCCGCGCACCGGTCCGCCCGCCGGGGGCCCCCAGCTCGACGGCGACCGCGAGCGGCCGTGCCGGTGCCCCCGCCGCGGCGGTCATCGCGGCGACGGCATCGACCGAGTCGACCCAGCTGAGGACCTCCAGGTCCGGGTCCGCGTCACGGGCGGCGGCCACGGCGCGCACCCCGGCCGGGTCGACGAGCGCGTTCGCCAGCAGCACCCGTCGCACGCCGGCGTCGATCGCGATCCGCGCCTGCCAGGGCGTGGCGACGGTGATCCCCCAGGCGCCGTGGCGCAGCTGCAGGTCCCACAGGGCCGGGGCCATCGTCGTCTTGCCGTGCGGGGCGAGGTCGACGCCGTGCGCGGCACACCAGCCGGCCATCCGCTCGGCGTTGGCGTGCAGGGCCACCCGGTCGAGGGTGAGGACGGGTGTCGCCAGGTCCGAGAGCCGCGGCCCACCGGCGAGCCACTCGTCGACGGTGCCGGGCAGCGGCGGGACGGACTTGGCGTACGGTCCGGGCCGTTCGGCGCCGAGCGACGCGTACCGGAGCATCCCGTTCTCCCTCTACGAGCAGGAACGTTGCGTATTTCGCAGCGCATGTTGCGTATTCTGGTCGGGCTGTTCTAGCATCGCCGCGACAGATCGGTCAACGACGGCGGAGGAGAACCCAGCAGTGGACATCCCGGGCCGGAGCGCCGTGGTGTGCTTCGGCGAGGCCCTCGCCCTGGTCCCCGACGCGGCCGCCGTCGACGACCCGCGGGCCCCCGCACAGGCCGCGGGCGCGGAGGTCAACGTCGCGCTCGACCTGGCCGCCGCCGGAGTCACGGTGGCATGGGTCGGTCGCCTCGGCACCGACCCGCACGGCGACCTGGTGGCGCGCACGCTCGCCGCCGCCGGGGTCGACACCGGTGGGATCGGCGTCGACCCGGACCACCCGACCGGCCGCTACGCCAAGTCCCCCGGCCCCGACGGCAGCACCGTCATGACCTACCGGCGGGCCGGGTCGGCGGCCTCGGCGGCCGGCCCCGAGCTGCTGGAGACGCCCGCGGTGCGCGACCGGATCGCCGACGCGGACTGGGTGCACGTCGGCGGGATCACCGCCGCGGTGTCGCCGTCCTGTGCCGCGACGCTGGAGACGCTGCTGGCCCACCCGCGCGGGTACCGGGTGTCGTTCGACGTGAACTGGCGCGAGCAGATGTGGCCCGACGGCGATCCCGCCCCGGTGGTCGCGCTGGCCGGCCGGGCCGACGTCGTCCTGGTCGGCGCGGACGAGGCGCAACGGGTGTTCGGCACCGACGACCCGGCGCGGCTGCGCGCACTGCTGCCCGATCCGGAGCTGGTCGTGGTCAAGGACGGTCCTCGGCGCGCGCTGGCCGTGCACCGCGACGGCGCGGTCACCGAGCGCGCGGCGCTGGTCGTCGAGGTCGTCGAGCCGGTGGGCGCGGGCGACGCGTTCGCCGCCGGTCTGCTCACCGGCCTGGTCCGCGGCGAGGACGTGGGCCGCTGCCTGCGCCGCGGCCACCTCGGCGCCGCCGCGGTGCTCGTCGTCCCCGGGGACTCCGCCGCTCCGCTGCCCGAGCATCTGCTCGACCTCGACGACGACGCCTGGACGGCCCTGCGCGTGACCGCCGACCGGTGGGCCGGGTGAGCACCAGCCTGGCCAAGGCACTGCGGATCCTGGTGCTCCTCGGCGAGGGCCCGGCCTCGCTCGACGAGCTCGCCACGGCGCTCGCGGTGCACAAGACGACCGTCCTGCGCCTGCTGCGCACCCTGGCCGACGAGCACTTCGTGCACCGCGACGACCACCACCGCTACCGGCTCGGCTCGCGGCTGTTCGAGCTGTCCTCGCGCGGGCTGGACCAGCGCGAGGTGCGCACGGTCGCCGCACCGCACCTGCAGGCGTTCAACCGGGCCCACGGCCACACCGTGCACCTGTCCGAGCGCGACGGCGGCGAGATCGTCTACATCGACAAGCTGGAGTCCCTCGACAACGTGCGCATGGCGTCGCGGGTCGGTCTGCGCGGACCCGTGCACTCCACCGCCGCCGGGAAGGTGCTGCTCGCCGACCTGCCCGCCGCCGAGCGGAACCGGGTGCTCGACGAGATCGACTTCCCCACCCGCACCCCGAACACGATCACCGACCGCGAGACCTACCTGGCCGAGCTCGCCCGCGTGCGCGAGCAGGGCTGGGCGCAGGACCGCGAGGAGAACGAGGCCTCGATCAACTGCATCGGGGCGCCGGTCCGCGGACCGGCCGGAACCGTCGTCGCGGCGGTGTCGGTGTCCGTACCGACCATCGTCGCCGGCTACGACCAGCTGATGGAGCTGGTCCCGTCACTGCTGGCCGTCACCGGGACGATCTCCCGCGACCTCGGCTGGCGCCCGACCCGAGAGGAACCCCCCGTATGAGCACGACCGCCGACGGCGCCGTCTCCACCCCCGACGCGCCCGCGCCGGCGCACACCTTCAGCCAGGGCGTCCGCCGGGGCGGCCTGCTGCAGGTCTCCGGCCAGGGCCCGATGGATCCGGCCACGAAGCAGTACATCGCGCCCGGCGACGTGCACGCCCAGACCCTGCGCACCCTGGAGAACGTCCGCGCCATCCTGGAGGCGGGCGGCGCGTCCGTCGGCGACGTCCTGATGTTCCGGGTGTACCTCACCGAGCGGGAGCACTTCACCGCGATGAACGAGGCCTACGGCGAGTTCGTCTCCCGCTACGTCCCGAAGGGCGCCGCGCTCCCCGCGCGGACCACGGTCCTCGTGGGCCTGCCCCACGCCGAGATGCTGGTGGAGATCGACGCCCTGGCCGCTCCCGCCGCGTAGTCCTCGTCGAGACGCACGTTCTCGCCCCCGGCAGGGCGGAAACGTGCGTCTCGCGTGCGTCGAGCGTTGCGAACCCGTGCCGACGACCACGGGAACACGACGCCCGGCGTGGTCGTGCCCCGGACGGGCCTGCTGCTCGACCTCGCGCTGGATCAGCGCGCGTAGCGCAGCTCCGCCCGCGCCCGGGCCTTCGCCGCCTCCACCTCGCGGTCCTTCGGCGGGGCGGTGGTGGTGAGCCCGTCGAGCAGCTCCCTCGTCGCCTCGGCGACGGCGGCGACCGCCCTCTCGAACGCCTCGGCGTTGGCCTGCGACGGCTTCGCCGCCCCCGAGATCTTGCGGACGTACTGCAGCGCCGCGGCGTCCACCTCGTCGGGCGTGGCCGGCGGCTCGAAGTTGTGCAGGGTCCGGATGTTGCGGCACATGGCTCCCCCTGGAGACGTCGACGGCCCGCCCCGCGACGGTAGCGCGCGGCGGCCGGTCGACGCAGTAACCGGGTGCCGCGGGGGCACCGGCCGGGTTACCGTCGTGGCCCCGGTGCCCGGGGCCGTCGCGCCCCGGTTCGTCGAGTGCGCCGGGTTCTCACCGATGTCCGACCCTGTCATCGAGATCGTCGTCGAGTCCTGGGAGATCGAGTGCTGCGCCCCACCGCCCGTGGTGGGTGAGCAGGCCACCTGGTGGGCGCTCTTCGTCCCGTCCACCGATCACCCCTTCTCCACCGAACACCTGTGGTCCGTCGTGCCGCCCGAGCCCGCGCCCCGGCTGCACCGCGACGGCGTGGTCGCGGCCTGGGGCGGCGGCCACACCGCGCCGGCACCGCCACCCGGCGAGCACCGCCTGCGCGGCCACCTGTCCGGTGCCGCTCACGTGTTCCCCGAGGATCTCCCCCCGGTGACCGGCCGGGTGCGCCGTCTCCGGGTCCTCTCCCACGAGTTCGCGGCCGATCCCGGGGGCACCTACGCGCTGAGCCCCGTCCCCGGCAGCGTGGCCGTCCGGGACGTCGACGCGAGCCCGCGCTGGTTCGCCCGGCCAGCGCCGCGGGTGGGCGCCCCGGCCCGGTCGGGACAGTGGTTCGTCGCAGGGGTGCCGCAGCCGGGGCGGTACGAGACCGGCATCGTCGTCGATCTGCACGTGGAGGCGTGAGCACCCGCCTCGACGACCGTGTGGTCGAGGTACGCGTCGCGGACTGGGAGTTCGAGTGCTGCCTGCGACCGATCGTGCTCAGGCAGTTCTGCCGCTGGTGGCTGACGTTCTGTCCCGGTGGTGAGCCCGTGGCGCACTACGTCTGGACCGTCCGGGAGACCACGACCGGCCCCCGCCTGGACGGGCACCGCGTCGTCGCCCGGTGGTGGTGCCCGCGGCACCCTGCGCCCCGCCCCGGGACCCGGCCGATGAGTGGAGTCCTGTCCGGCACGGCCCACTGCGCCGAGCCGGACGGGATCCCCGCCGTGATGGGGCGCGTCCGACGGCTGCGGGTGATCTCCGAGCAGCTGCGGTGGGAGACCCGCGACGGCGGGGACGTCGTGGCGGCGGTGCCGGGCTCGGTGGTCCTGACCGACGTCGCCCGGACTCCGGATCGGTACGACCTGTCGGCCGGCCCGGGCCGCAGTCAGACCGGTGTCCTGATCGACCTGGAGACGTGAACCGGGCCGCGGGGCCCTGAAGACCGGGCCCCGGAGACGTCGACGGCCCGCCCCGCGACCGTAGCGCGGAACGGGCCGTCGGCCGAGCGGTCCTACTTCACGACGTGCATCGACCCGTCGAGCTCCCCCGCCGCCTGACGACGGTTGAGCACCGCGAGCCGGGTGAAGGAGTTGTCGAACGCGTCCTGGGTGAGGCCGCGGTTCCGGTACTCGGTGGCGAGCTGCTCCGCACCGGCCGGGATCGTCCAGGACGCCTCGAAGCCGAGCTCCTTGCGGGCCCGGGCGAAGTCGACCCGGTAGCTGCGCGGGTCGTTGCCGGCCTCGCCGGTGATGTTGAGCGTCGAGCCGGGGACGGCGTCGATCACGGCCTGCGCGATCTCGGCGACGGTCCGGTTGTTCCGCTCGGTGCCGACGTTGTAGGCCCGGGCCCGGACGACGTCCGCCGGGGCGGCCAGCGCGGCGACCACGGCACCGGCGATGTCCTCGGCGTGCGCGAGCGGGCGCCACGGGGTGCCGTCGGAGAGCACCGTGACCTCGTTCGTCAGGATCGCGCGGCCGACCAGGTTGTTCAGCACGATGTCGGCGCGCAGCCGCGGCGAGAACCCGAACGCGGTCGCGTTGCGCATCGAGACCGGCACGAAGTCGGCGTCGGCGAGCTCGGCCAGGTCGTCCTCGACGCGGACCTTGGAGATCGCGTACGGGGTGACCGGCTTGAGAGGGGCGTCCTCGTCGACGAGGTCGTCGCCGGACTGGGCGCCGTAGACCGAGCAGGTGGAGGCGTAGACGAAGCGGCCGACGCCGGCCTCCTTCGACAGCCGGGCCAGCCGGGTCGACGCGTGGTGGTTGATGTCGTAGGTGATCTCCGGCGCGAGCGAGCCCAGCGGGTCGTTCGACAGCGCGGCCATGTGGACGACGGCGTCGAACCCGGAGAGCTGCTCCACGGTCACGTCACGGAGGTCGGTGCTGAAGCCCTCGACGTCGGGGGTGTCCAGCGAACCCAGCACGCAGTCGGCGAACAGCCCGGAGTCCAGGCCGGTCACCTCGTGGCCCGCGGCCGCCAGCAGGGGCGCCATCACGGTCCCGAGGTAGCCCTGGTGCCCGGTGAGCAGTACGCGCATGTATGTCCCTTTCTCGGAGTGTGTGCGGGGTCAGAAGCCGCCGGGTTCGGAGCCGACCATCGGCGCCGGCGACAGCGTCAGCTTCTGGACGTGGAAGCCCTCGGCGTAGCGGGCGTGGCACTGCACGCCACGCACCCTGGCCAGGCCGCGGAAGGTCTCGTCGTCGAACCAGGTCCGGTCGCGCTGGCTGCCGTAGTGCTCGTGGAGCTTGGCGATCTTCTCGGTGAGCACCGGCTCCGACAGCGGCAGGAAGACCGTCGGCTGGGCGAGGTCACCCTCCCACTTGAGGATCTCATAGCCGAGCGTCAGGTGGTCGCGGAACGCGGTCGGGATCATCTGCGACAGTGTCCGGTGGTCCTGGTGGGCGTCGTGCGGCGACGGGCCGATCACCAGGTCCGGCTCGCTGCGGCTGCGCAGGTCCTCCAGTGCCATCTTCGCCCGCTCCCAGTGCTGCGGGACGCGGCCGTCGGGCAGGTCCATGACGACGACGTCGAGGTGCGCGCCCGGGGTGAACGCGGCCAGCGCGGCCCGTTCCTCCTCCTCGCGCAGCGACCCCGCACCGGTCAGGACCAGCGCGGTGACGTGCACGCCCGGGTAGGCACGGCACAGCTCCAGGAGCATCCCGCCGGCCCCGATCGGGATGTCGTCACAGTGGGCGCCGAGCAGCAGGATGCGGTCCAGCCGCTCGGGCAGCAGGTTCAGCACGGTCTCTCGTTCCCCCCGGAGTTCCGCGAGCAGTGGTCGTTCGTACCGACGTCTCGCTCAGTCGCGCTGGTGGCTGCTGCGGTGCATCTGGGCGATGGCTGCCTGCAGCGGGTCCTGGTCGGCCTCGTGGGACTCCCACAGCATCCACGGCCGCGCACCGCTCTGGTACGCCGCCTCCAGCGCGTTGCGCTCCTTGACGGTGTCCGCGGGCTGCCAGAAGCCGCGGTGCCGGTAGGCCGACATGCGGCCCTTGCGTGCGAGCGGGGCGGCGGCGTCGGCGATCAGGTCGCAGTCCTTCTCGAGGTAGTCGAAGATCTCCGGCCGGAACATGAGATAGCCGCCGTTCTCCCAGATCGGCATCTCCTGCAGCGTGGTGATCGACTCGAGCCTGCCGTTGTCGTCGACGTCGACGCAGTGGAACGCCGACTGCGGCGGCACCGCCATCAGCTGTCCGACGGCGTCGGTGCCGGCGAACTGCTCGACCATCTTGTCCAGCGGGGCGTCGGTGAGGACGTCGGCGTAGTTCGCGTGGAACATCTCCTCGTCCTGGACCAGCGCCTTCACCCGGCGCAGGCGCTCACCGATCGGCGAGTCCAGACCGGTGTGGACGAACGTGATGTTCCAGTCCTGGACGTCGCTGCCCATGAGCTCGACCTCGCCCTGGTGCAGCACGAAGTCGTTGGACTCGGTCTCGTCGTAGTGGAGGAAGTAGTTCTTGATGTGGTGCGCGCCGTAGCCCAGGCACAGGACGAAGTCCGTGTGGCCGAAGTGGGCGTAGTAACGCATCACGTGCCAGATCAGCGGCCGCGGGCCCACCGGGTGCATCGGCTTCGGGAGGTCGGAGGCGCCGTCGCGCATCCGCATGCCGTAGCCACCGCAGAACAGGACGACCTTCACGTCAGACCACCTCGAGCGACGGGATCGGGAAGACCAGCGTGCCGCCCCACTCACGGACGTAGGACAGCTGCTCGATCAGCTCGGTGCGCAGGTTCCAGGGCAGGATCAGGACGTGGTCGGGGCGATCCTGCGCGATCCGCTCCGGGGCAGAGATCGGAATCCGGGTCCCCGGCGTTAGCCGCCCGTGCTTGTACGGGTTGCGGTCGACGGTGTACTCGAGCAGGTCGGGCCGGATGCCGCAGTAGTTGAGCAGGGTGTTCCCCTTGCCCGGGGCGCCGTAGCCGACGACGCGCTTGCCCTGGCGGCGGGCGTCGATGAGGAAGGCGACGAGGTCGTCGCGGATGGTGGAGACGGCCTCGGCGAACCCGTCGTGGCCCTCCGGCGTGTGCAGCCCGGCCGCCGCCTCGGCGGCCAGGACCTCGCGGACCTTCGCGCTCGGCTCGCCGGCGACCTCGGCCGGGCGCGCCCACATGCGGATCGAGCCGCCGTGGGTGTCGAGCAGCTCGACGTCGACCAGGGTCAGCCCGCCCGCGGCGAGCGCCCGCTGCCCGGTGAGCAGCGTGTAGTACTGGAAGTGCTCGTGGTAGATCGTGTCGAACTGCTTGCGCTCGACGAGCGTGAGCAGGTGCTGGACCTCGATGGAGACCCAGCCGTCGTCGGCGACCATCGCGCGCAGGCCCTGCGCGAAGCCGACGACGTCGGGGATGTGGGCGAACACGTTGTTGCCGCAGACCAGGTCCGCCGGGCCGTGCTCGGCGCGCACCCGGGCGCCGGTCTCCGGAGTGAGGAACGCGGTGAGCGTCGGCACGCCCTTCTCCCGGGCGACCTCCCCGACGTTCACGCTCGGCTCGACGCCCAGGCAGCGGATGCCCTTCGCGACGACGTGCTGCAGCAGGTAGCCGTCGTTCGACGCAACCTCGACGACGAACGAACCCGAGTCCAGCCCGGCCCGCTGCTGCGCGGAGTCGACGAAGCGCCGGGCGTGCTCCACCCACGACGAGCTGAACGAGGAGAAGTACGCGTACTCGGAGAACGTCTCCTCCGGGCTGATCTCCGGCGGCAGCTGGGCGAGCAGACACGAGTTGCACACCCGCACGTGCAACGGGAAGGTTCGCTCGGGCTCTTGTGCCGTCTGCTCGGTGAGGAACAGCTCGCAGGGCGGCGTCGCGCCCAGGTCGCAGAAGCTGCGCAGGTCGGCCGCGCCACAGAGACGGCACGTCAACGCGGTTCCGGTCCCGATCGACGACGTTGTCCCGGAAGCATCCGTGTTCAGCACGCAGCGAGTCTGACAACTCGACGCACGGGCGGCACGCCCGGGGTGAATGTCACCCATTCGTGGGTGTTTGTCCGTGATCAGGACCACCTGCGCGCGGCGCGCGGGGCGGGTGCGCTGCGAGGACGCTGTCGCGCACGTGTCACGATGGCGGGGCCCCACGATCCGCCGTGGTGTAACGGCAGCACCTCGGATTTTGGTTCCGATGGTCCAGGTTCGAATCCTGGCGGCGGAGCAAGCCGCTGACATGCGAAACGGCCCGGCAGGGTCTCCCCCCCGTCCGGGCCGCGGTCCGCTCCTGACATCCGGTTCTGACATCAACCGCCCTCGCCGAACAGGCCGTCCATCCGCGAGGCCATCCGGCGCTTCGAGTCGTCGAGGACGTGGGCGTAGGTGTTCATCGTGATGCCGATCGAGCTGTGTCCCAGCAGCTCCATGACCTCCCGGTCCGACGCACCCTCCGCCAGCAGCAGGGTCGCGCAGGTGTGCCGGAGGTCGTGCACGCGCGAGTGCGGAACCTCCGCCTTGGTCAGCAGCCGGTCGAACGCCCGGTTCACCGAGCGCGGGTCGATCGGCTGGCCGGACGTCGACACGAACACCAGGTCCGCGGGCTGGCCATCCACCCGGCGCTGCTCACCGGCAGCCCTCCCCCGGTTGATCTCCGGCTGCCGCCGCAGGGCCGCCAAGCACACGGCGGGCAACGTGAGGACCCGGCGCGACCGGGCGCTCTTGGGCTCACCGAACACGAACACGCCGTCGAGCTTCTGCACCGTGCGCCGGACCCGCAGCGTTCCCGCGTCCAGGTCGACATCCGACCAGGTCAGCCCCAGCACCTCACCGCGCCGTAGACCGGTCGTCAGCAGGATCAGCCAGAGCGCCGCGAGCCAGTGGGTGTTGGCGACCCGCAGGAACTTCCGCGCGACCTCCGGCGAGAGCGGGGTGATCTCCGGCGGGGTCGCCCGCGGTGGGCTGACCAGCTTGGCGACGTTGCGGCCGATCAGCTCGTCCCGAACCGCGTGTTGCAGCGCGCTGCGCAGCACGGCGTGGATGAACTGGATCGTCCGAGGCGAGAGCACACGCCCGCTCTTGCCCTTGGTCCGCGCGAGCGTGGCCATCAGGCCGCGGACGTCGGACGGGCTGAGCCGGTTGAGCTTCTTCCGGCCGAGATGCGGGGTGATGTAGTCCCTGACCAGAGCCCGGTAGCGGGCGAAGGTCGACGGGCGCAGGTCATGGACCGCGATGTGGTCCAGCCAGTACGTCAGGTACTCGTCGAGCCGCATCGCCGAGGACTCCGACGGGACCCCCTTGCGGTTGTTGTCCAGCAGCTCCAGCCGCTTGTCGTTGGCCTCGTCCCAGGTGCGGCCGTAGACGAACTTCCGGCGACGGTGTCCCGTCGGTGTGAGGACGTAAACCGCGGCCTGGTAGCGCCCGTCCGAGCGCTTGACCACGGTGCCCATGCCGTTGCGCTCGCGACCGGCCATCAGGACGCCTCCCGGCTCTCCTGGACCAGCCGGAGGGCGTACTCGTGCACGGCGCTCACCGGGATGCGACGCAGCTTCCCGATCTTCACCGAGTCGATCTCCCCGGCGATGATCAGGTCGAAGACCTTCGATCGCCCGACGTGCAGCGCCTCCGCCACTTCCTGGACGGTCAGCAGCACCCGTTCCATCACGCCCCCTCCCCCGCTCGTCTCGTCCGGCTCTGCCTCTGCTCGCGTTGTCGTTCGGCGATGCCGAGGGCGATCTCTCGTTCCGCGTCGTTGCGGTGCCCGATGTGGACGACCTGCCAGTCGTTGCCCACCAGCACCTCCCTGGGCTCGGTGGGGGTGTCGAGGGCGGCGAGGGTTTCGCCGAGGCGGTAGGTGCGGCGGTCGCCGCGGATCGCCCCGAAGGTCGTGGAGTAGGCGCGGGATTTGGTGAGGAAGTGGCCGCGGAACCCGAGCATGTGCGCCCACCGGCGCAGGTTCAGCCCCTCGTACTCCTCCCGGCCGCCGAGCTCCCACGCGGTCTTGATCAGCCGCCGGTGGTGCGGGGTGATGTCGAGATGGTCGATGTGGGCAATGTCGCGGATCGGGCGGTCGGTGGCCTCGGATTTGCCGGTGCCCTTGGTGGCGTACTTGGCCACGTAGGCGGCCAGGGCGGAGTCGGTGATCTCACCGTCGTCGTTCTCCAGCGCCACCGCGGTCGTGCTCGTGATGGGGCGGATGTCGACCTGCGTGCCCCACGCGAGCACCTGCCGGGTGCTGTCGGGCCGGTCCACGGTCAGCGACACGTCGTGTGCTGCGTCCCGGATCGCGGCGTGCAGCGCGTCGGCGGTGATCCCGGCGGGCGGTGAGGTCCAGGGCCCCTCGGGGCCGTCGAGGCGCACGACGGCGTGGAAGTGGACCAGTCCGCGGCGCTGGTACTCCGCGACCTTGGCGTAGGACAGCCGGGCGTGATCCCGGAAGTCACGGACCCGGACCCCGAGGACCTGGGCGAGCAGGCGACGGAGCCGGATGGCGAACCGGTTCCACAGGACCCCGGAATGCGCCTGCCACAGCACCGCGCCCACGTAGTCGTGCGACTCAGGGTCGAGGGCGCAGCCGATGCGGGGGTCGTCGCGGTGGTGCTTGTCCCCGCAGCGGCAGGGGATGACGAGGCCGCGGGCGGTGACCCTGCGGGTGTGCACTGGGCCGAAGGACGGCGCAGTGAGGGTGACGAACAGCCGCGGGTGGGTGGCGGCGGTGTCTGGGACGCCTTTGCCGCCGGCCATTCCGGCGCGGAGCAGGTGGTAGGCGTCGGAGGCGTAGCGGTCCGAGCAGGCCGGGCACACCGACGCCCGTCGGTTGCCGCACGGGGCGAGGATCTCCCCGTCACGTTCGGCGAGGACGGTGCCGGTGGCGCGGTCGTAGATGCGGGATGAGCCGGTGAGGTGGATAGGGGCGGCGCAGCCGCCGATCGCGGTGACCTCCCGGCGCCAGGTCTGAAAGTTCTCCGAGCGCAGCAGGTGGGACAGGTCGTGGTCGTGTGGGGTGGTCGTGGCAGCCGTCATCACGGCATCCCTCCCGGGACGATGGTTCGAAGGGGGTGGGGCGCCGGCCCCGCCGGGAGCTGGACTCGTCTGCGGCGGGGCCGGGCCGGATCACCGGGTCAGCGGCGGTAGAGGCGGTGCTCGTGCTCGATCTCGACCGGACCCGGGACGTAGCCGTGGTAGCGGGCCAGCAGCCGCGCGGCGGCCCGGTAGCTGGAGGCGTGGCCGACGAGTGCGCCGTGCTCGTTCTCGACCCGGTAGCGGCCACCGTCGCGCAGCACCGTCCCGCCCTGCCCGGTCGTACCCAGGCAGACCAGCGCCTTGCCCGGTTCGACGACGTCGACGCCGATCAGCCCGGTGGAGCGCTGCGGGGCCTTGGTCGGTTCCGGTGCCCGGGTCGGTTCCGGGATGGGGCGCAGGTGGTCCCAGCGCGACACCATGTCCCGGGTCGCCTTCGGAACGAGCACCGAGCGAGCCGGGCCCTCAGCACCGGCGTGGTGGATGTGGTGGGTTCCGCCGAGGCGCAGGTGTCCGGTGTCGAGGAGCTGGGCCACGGTGTCCCCGTCATGCCGGGCCAGTCCATCGGCGCAACCGGGCCGGGCCGGATCCGCCCGCAGGACCAGGCCGGTGCGCTCGATGACGAACAGCCCCGGGTCCTGGGCCAGCCCGACGACCCGGGCGACCTCCCGCGGATCCTGCGTCGCCACCGGTGCGTGATCGCTGGCCTCGACGATGACCGGATCCCCGAACAGCGCGTCCTGCACTGTCCCGGTCATGCGGACCACCACCAGGTGGCGCGGGCTTCCCAGGACCATTCCCGGGCGAGCTGCCGGACCACGTACCACTCGGCCACAACCGCCCCGGCGAGGACGACCCAGAACAAGCCCGAGGCGGTGCCGAGGTAGAACCAGGCCCCGGCCACGATGAGGGCGAACAGCAGGGTGAACTTGGCCCAGGTACGCAGGACCCATGCGGTGGTGCTGCCCATCAGGCGGCCCCCCGCCCTGTGTTGTCGCTGTCGTCGTGGAGGTCGATCACGTCCGCGTCCGGCGGCGGGGTGCAGCGGGTTACCAGCTCGGCGATGTCGTCGTCGGAGACGAACGCGGCCCGGAATCGGATCGGCAGGCGGGAGCCTTTGTCGATGACGAAGCCGATCCCGGCATGGCGGGCGTCGCCGGGGATCTCATCGGCCAGCGCACCCCGCTCCCGGGCCCCTTCGCCCAACACCATGTCGACGTGGGATGCGGCGGTGACCCCGAGGCAGATCCGCTGGGTGAACAGCTCCCGCACGTCCACGACGTCCTTGGACGGCTCCTGCAGGTAGCCGTGCACCGCGAACAGCGACGCCCGCCCCTGCGTCATCACCTCCGCCAACAGCCGCAGCGCATCCCGGACTGACGCGCGGTCGCCGTAGGCGGTAAGCATCGCCATCTCGTCGATCACCAACAGCTCCACCGGCGTCCCCACACCCGGGGTGCAGGCGCGGATGTTCTGGTCGCGCATGTCGTCCTGCCGGTCCCGCATCGCATCCCGAAACTCGGTGGGGAGTTCGAGGGCGGCGGGCATGGTGGTGGCGTAACGGTGGAACAGCGGCGCGCCCTGCTCGGTCTCCACACCACCCTTGAGATCCACCATCCAGACCCGCACGATGCCGTCGCGGATGCACGGCCCCACCCCGCGCAGCGTGGACCAGAGGACGGAGCCCTTGCCTGCTCCGGAGGCGCCGGCGACCAGGCGGTGCCCGCCGATGACGGGTGCGGTGAAGGGCTCGCCGCGCTCGTTGTCCCCGATCTCCACCGCACCCAGATCCACGTCGTCGGTCGTCTCGGGGATGTCGGGTGCGGGGATCGTGCGGGTGAACGGCAACTCCCACTCGATCACGATCGCGACCACGCCGGGCCGGTGGCGGGTGATCGCGACCCGGTGCGCGATCAGCGCCTCCCACAGCACCGAGGAGCGTTCCTGCCAGTAGGCGACGTCCTGGCCTCGAACCATCCGCACGTAGACGGTGTCGATCGACCGCGAGGACGAGCGGACCCGCAGGACGCGTGGGACGAGCTGGTCGCCAGTGTGTCGGTGCTCCTTCGTGAGCCCGCAGTCGGACATGAGCTGGGCCCACCGTCGGCCGCGGTAGACCGTCCAGCGCCGCCACGTGGCCCGTAGAGCCGGTGCGGCGAACCGGTCGAAGCTCGCCGGGTGGGCACGGCCCCAGATCGCCACAGAGACGACCAGGACGATCAGGAAGACCGCGGTCACGAGCGGGCCGAGCATCAGCGCCAGGCCCAGGACGACGAGGGGGACGGCGACGAACCCGGGATGACGGGCGGTCCAGGCGAGCGCCTGGAACTCCCGCCCCGGTGGCCGAGACGCCCGCCCGACGTGGGTGCGTGCCGGGCCGTTCATGCGTGTTGCTGTGCTACTACGCTTGTTCACTGCTACCAGTCCTCACGAGATTGTGTGTCGGGTAGCAGGGGCGCCCGCTGTGTGTTTCCGCCAAGAATCAGTGCAGCGGGCGACCCCACCACCCAAGATGGGCTACTTCTGTTCGCGCAAAGCCCCACGCGCCGAATCGAGGTGGACGGTGAGGTGGGCGACGTCGCGGGCGAGGTTGTCGTGGGTGTTCTTGAACCCACCCGTCCGATACGGAATCCCATGCAGCGAACGTTTGAGTTCACGCATCGCGGCATCCAGTTCCTCGACGGTGCGATCGACAGCCTTCGACATCACTTCCTCCATTCGCGGGAGACCAACTCGGCCTCCCACTTCTTCGCCGACGAGGCCATCACCCGCAGCGAGGCGTGCGCGGTCTTCGCCGAAGCCCGGATCTCCTCCGGCGACGCAGTCGACCAGTGCTCACCACTCGCACCCGCCTTCGCCGACACGCCCTTCCCTGACCGCTTGCCCTTGGCATCGGTGGCCTTCGCTGCGACCTTGTCGGCCTCGGCGAGGGCGTCCCCGACCAGCTGTAATGCCCGCCAGAACTCGCCGTACTTGCGCAGAGCGCGCCGGTTGACCTTCGGCAGGGTCTTGACCCGATCCCGGGCCCCGAGGTTGATCGCCACCGCTCAGACCCCCTTGCGGATCGCGAGCTGGGCCAGGCGCAGGCCCTCGGCGACCCCGGCCCGCCACGCCTGCTCCGTCGCCACGACGGGGTGCTCGGTACGCGACCAGCGACGCCGCTCGATCTCCAACCGCCGCACCAGCCGACCCACGCCGGAGGTCACCCGCGGCCGGGTGTTCGTCGTTGTGCTCATCGCGTCATCTCCATCTCCACCAGCGCCGTCGGGCTGCTGGTCTCGCCGTCTCCGAAGCAGCCCGGGCAGACCCCCGAACCACCACACGCCCCACACTCGATGCTGTCGATCGAGTCGCCGTAGCCGTCGCACACATCGCACGCCCCGCTACCGCTGCATTCGCCACACACCACCGCAGATCACCCCTGATCGAGGACATAGATGTCCCTGTCGACGACGGCCTGAGACTGACCCCCTGACGTCGGATTGGGATTGACCCCTTCTGGGCGACGCTGAGGGGGTGTTGTCGGTGGAGGACTGGTCCGAGATCCGTCGTCTGCATCGGGCGGAGGGTGTCCCGATCAAGGAGATCTCCCGCCGGCTGGGAGTCGCGCGGAACACGGTGCGTTCGGCGCTGCGGGCGCCGGGCCCACCGCGGCGGGAACGGGGCCCGCGGGGTTCGCTGGCTGATGCGGTCGAGCCGCAGGTGCGGGCTCTGTTGGCGCAGTTCCCGCGGA
>NZ_VRMC01000432.1:0-279 GCF_008369905.1 Pseudonocardia sp. EV170527-09 | reverse complement strand
CCTATGGCCATATCTACACGATGAGGATGGCGTGCTTCCATCATCTTAAATTGTTCAGCTACTTTATAAGGGCTGTAGTGTGGCAACATGACACCACCACTTCCAATTTTGATATTACTCGTCTGTTCCAATAATGTCATCATGACCATTTCAGGTGCGCTTGATGCCACAGAACGAACTTGATGATGCTCAGCCACCCAATATCTCACATAACCTAATTGTTCAGCTCGTTGTGCTAACTCTACACTATGCTGAAATGCTTCGTGTGCACTTCTACCT
>NZ_VRMC01000431.1:0-279 GCF_008369905.1 Pseudonocardia sp. EV170527-09 | reverse complement strand
GCTTGGTACAGATCTCAATGCACTCTTCTTTAATGAAAAAGAAAAGGGCACAGATAGTCGTGTTATGACGATGGCTTGTTACAGTCTTTGAAATTTAAATCCAGTTTAGACATTCGCCCAAAAGTATATGTAAATATGCTTATTGGCTTAAATCCAGTTTTTATAACTCGATTAATTGATGGGAATCATTAAACGAGCTGATTTAGCGGTGGTCATTTGTTAGTTTCCAAGTTTGTAGCCGAGTCGATGCATTCTGTTCACCCAAATGGGAATATGTTC
>NZ_VRMC01000430.1:0-279 GCF_008369905.1 Pseudonocardia sp. EV170527-09 | reverse complement strand
ACATAATATATATTATCGAAAGTTGGATATCAAGGGCAGATGTCAATAAGTTTTTTCTATCTGTAAAGGTTTATTAAAGTGTCTGTTACATTGTGTAATTTGTCATGAGAATGAAATGATATTTAGACATAACTATTCAGAAAGTATACACTTCTTTCATAAAATATTCCAGCGCTAGAACATGCCGTTAACAGTGGCTTTTAGCGCTATTTCACATAGTTATTCCGACTTGTATGTCATTATTATGACACAAAAAAAGACTAATCACTAGTCTTTGTG
>NZ_VRMC01000429.1:0-279 GCF_008369905.1 Pseudonocardia sp. EV170527-09 | reverse complement strand
GTATTCACCTTGTTCGGCCCACCTTCGGTAGGTGCGGATGGTGGCGTAGTCGGCAAAGTCCACGAATTTCCCGGTCGGCGTGGGTGATCGCCACGTCACCATCGTGTCGTCGATGACGCTGACGGCGTTAGGGAGCAGTATCAGCTTGTTCGTCAGGAGTCCATTGAGTAGATCCTTGATGCTCCGGCTTAAGGCATTAGCGGTTGTCATCGAATCCGGGGAGCCGGTTGAGATAGTTCGACAGTTGTCGAAGTAGCTTGGGCGGCAGCTGTTCTGGCG
>NZ_VRMC01000428.1:0-280 GCF_008369905.1 Pseudonocardia sp. EV170527-09 | reverse complement strand
GAGAGACTCAGTGAGCACAACCCTCGCCCCTGACTCCCAGTTGAAGGACCTGGGCTACCAGCCCAGCCTCAACCGTCAGCTACCCTTTGGCTCGTTATTGGTCTATGGGCTGCTCTTCTTCGTCCCGATGGCCCCGGTGGCCGTCTTTGGGCTGGTGGTTAACCGTTCCGGAGGCGTGCCGGTGTTGGTATATCTGGTAGCAGCAGCCGTTATGGGGCTATCAGCTATCAGCTACCGCGAAATGGCATTGCGCTTTCCGGTAGCGGGATCGGTTTACGGG
>NZ_VRMC01000427.1:0-280 GCF_008369905.1 Pseudonocardia sp. EV170527-09 | reverse complement strand
GTCGTCGCAGTGGGCGTTGTTCCCGCCGGCCCGGGTGCGGGTCCGTCGCCCGCGTTCGGCGTCGTCCGGGTTGGTCTCGCCTGCCGCGGTCCCGGTCCTGGCCGGGGTCGGGCTGGCCGGGTGGTGGGGGTTCGTGCTGGTCGAAGCCCTGGTCCCGGCCGCTGCGGATGGGTCGTGCCCACGCCTGGCGATGGGTGCCGCGGCGCTGGTCGTGCTGGTCTGCGGCGCCGGCCTGGCCGCCGCGGCCACCGGTGTCCCGTCGGGGCGGGGTCTGCGGTGA
>NZ_VRMC01000426.1:0-281 GCF_008369905.1 Pseudonocardia sp. EV170527-09 | reverse complement strand
GTAGTAGTCGTCGTGCGCCCCGAAGCTGATCGTGTGCGCGGGACCAACCGGGCGCCAAGTGACCTTGGCGTCGAGCGTGTACCAGCCCGTACCGTCGAGGACTGCCACGCGGCCGGGCGCGGCAAAGCTGGTTCCCGACGACGACGCGGTGACTGGTGTACGCTGCTTGTCGGTGTCGAACGAGTACTGCGTGCCGACGATCTCGAAGTCCCAGTTCTTCCGCATATCGCTGCGGATCGAAAGGCTCTGCGCGTGGTGGTCCTGCGCGAGATCGTAGAAAC
>NZ_VRMC01000425.1:0-281 GCF_008369905.1 Pseudonocardia sp. EV170527-09 | reverse complement strand
TTTCGACCACATCCAACCCAACATATCCTCCCAAATTATTTAGACAATCCTGCCACGCATGCGGGCGCACTCACGGTGCACATAGTTTTCCACTCCCCATAGGATGCAAACGGTGTCGAGCAGAACACTCAGAACAAGGACTTCAGGATGAGTCAATTCGTAGACATTGAACCCTCATACGCAATAACACCACTCCAGCAAGAAAATTTCTAGAGATACCCCCAAAAGGTAGGTGCTCCCCCACCGCTTTCTCCTTGGGTATCGTCTCCAATATGTAAGAT
>NZ_VRMC01000046.1:0-47460 GCF_008369905.1 Pseudonocardia sp. EV170527-09 | reverse complement strand
CAGCAACGACTGAACACCCGACAAGGGGGTCAGTCCCAATCCGTCGTTACGGGGTTACTCCCAACCCGCCGTTGACAATCTTCGACGTCAACGTGTTCGGCGTCGTCCACTGCCTGCAGGCCGCGGCCCGCGTGATGATCGACCGCGGGACCGGCGGGAAGATCATCAGTGCCGCGTCGATCGCCGGGCACCAGGGCTTCGAGCTCCTGGGGCACTACTCGGCGACGAAGTTCGCCGTCCGCGCCCTCACCCAGGCCGCGGCGAAGGAGCTGGCGCCGCACCGGATCACCGTGAACGCGTACTGCCCGGGGATCGTCGGCACCGACATGTGGGACCTGATCGACGAGCAGATGGGCGCCCGCAGCGGCGCCGCCAAGGGCGAGACGCTGAAGCAGTACGCGGCCGGGATCCCGCTGGGCCGGGTGCAGACCGCCGACGACGTCGCCGCCTTCGTCTCCTACCTCGCCGGCCCGGACTCCGACTACATGACCGGCCAGGCCGTCGTGATCGACGGCGGGGTGGTCATGGTCTGAGCGACGCGCCGGGTGCCGGGCCACGCGGGGCGGCCCGGCACCGCGGTCAGCTGGTGATGTCCTTGGTGCGGAACCGCCACGCCGCGAGCCCCAGGAACACGGTGGCGTAGCAGACCGCGGAGAACGCGCCGTAGGTCATGTCCGACCAGTCGACATCGGTCGCCAGCAGCGCTGACCAGGCATCTCCGTAGTGGGTCGGGAGGAAGTCCCGGATGACCCCCAGGTCCTCGATCTGGTCGATGATCTGGGAAACGATCGAGGCCATCACCGCGCCGCCCACCGCGCCCAGCGGGGCGTCGGTGCTCACCGACAGCAGCAACGCCAGTCCGGCCACCCAGCTCAGCTGCACGGTCACGTACAGCGCGCCGAGCATCACCCGCCCGACCGCACTCCAGAACGGCAGCGACTCCCCGATCGGCGAGACCAGGTCCCCGGTGCCGTAGGCGAGCGCGCCCACCACCAGCGAGGCGACCGGGAGCAGCAGCAGCGCCGCGACCGACAGCACCCCCGCGACGACGGCCTTCTGCCGGAGCAGCCGCGCCCGCGGCACCGGGACGGCCAGCAGGTAGCGCAGCGACGACCACGACGCCTCCGAGGCCACGGTGTCGCCGAAGAACAGCGCGACCAGCACCACCAGCAGGAAGCTCGCCGAGGCGAACAACGTGAACACTGCGAAGTTCGCGGCGCTGCCCGACGCCAGGTCGACCAGGCTCGGGCCGCGGGCGCCGGGGTCGTCGTCGCCGAGGGAGAACGCCGCCCACAGGATGATCGGCATGGCCACGACCAGCGCGAACGCGACCTGGGTGCGACGGCGCTGGAGCTGGCGGACCAGCTCGGTGCGCAGCGGCATCGTGCGTCCCGGGACGGCGGGCGGCGCGGCCCGGCCGGTCACGAGGTCGCCGACGTGCCCGCGACGGGTCGAGAGCTGACGGTCGTCACTCACGGGGTACCTCCGGCGTCCTGCCCCTGCGGGGCTCCCACGTCCTGCCCCTGCGGGGCTCCGACGTCACGGCCCTCGGGGCCCACCAGTTCCAGGAACGCGTCCTCCAGCCGGCCGCGCGGCCCGGCCGCGCTGACCGCGACCCCGCCGGACACCAGCGCGGCGACGGCGTCGGCGCGGGCGGTGTCGCCCGTGTGGGCGTGCACGACGCCCGGCTCGTCCCCGGTGACGACGTCGGTGACGCCGTCGAGGCCGGCCAGCACCGCCGCGGCCCGGCCGGTGTCGTCCACGGTGAACGACGAGCCGCCCCCGGCCGCCATCAGCTCGGCGACCGTCCCCGCGGCGACGACCGTGCCGCGGTGCATGACTATGACCTCCGAGCAGGTCTGCTCGACCTCCGACAGCAGGTGGCTGGACACGAGCACGGTCCGGCCGCCCGCGGCGTAGCGGCGCAGCAGCTCGCGCATCGCGTGGATCTGGGGCGGGTCGAGCCCGTTGGTGGGCTCGTCGAGGATGAGCAGCTCGGGCAGGCCCAGCATCGCCTGCGCGATCGCGAGGCGCTGCCGCATGCCCTGGGAGTAGGTGCCGACGCGGCGGTGCACCGAGTCGCCGAGACCGGCGATCTCCAGCGTCTCGGTCATCCGGGCCTGCTCCGGTGGGCGTCCGGTGGCCTCCCAGTACAGGCGCAGGTTCTCCGCGCCCGACAGGTGCGGCAGGAACCCGGGGCCCTCGACGAAGGCGCCGATCCGCGACAGCACCGCCGCGCCGGGCCGGATCGGGCGGCCGAACGCGGTCATCGTCCCGGCGGTGGGCGCGATCAGACCCATGAGCATGCGCAGCACGGTCGTCTTGCCGGCGCCGTTCGGGCCGAGCAGGCCGAGCACCGCGCCGCGCGGCACCGTGAACGACACGTCGGACACCGCGGCGAACCCGTTGCGGTAGGTCTTCGCCAGCCCGCCGACGACCAGCGGCGCCGCGTCGTCGGGCACGTCGTCGTCGGAGGGGTCGGCCCGGCGCAACCGCAGCCGCGCCACCAGCCACGCCACGAGTGCCGCGGCCAGCACGGCGGCGATCCCGAGCACCGGCCACAGGGGGACCGTCCCCGCCGACTCGGTGCGGCCGGGCACCTGGGGCACCGACAGTGCGGTGTCCCCGGCGAGCCCGACCCGCCACACGGCCGGGTCGGCGCCGGAGTCGTAGCCCTGGTCGGTCGTCGACAACTGCACCAGCAGGCGGCTGCCGGCCTGCACCGGTGCGACGACGCCGGGCAGCGTCACCGTGGTCTCGGCCGGGGACCCGTCGGCGGGGACGGCGATCCGCAGGGGCGCGACGGCGTTGCCCAGCAGCGTGCTGCGCCCGTCCGGGCCGAGCGTGGTGAGCGAGGCGAACAGCACCGCGGTGTCCGGGGCGGGCTGTCCGGCGACCCGCGCGACGCGCACCGTCACCCGCGGTGCCCCCGACGGCTGCATCGCGTCGGCGACGGGCGCGGTGAGGAACCGGGCGGACTGGCCCGGGGTCGTCAGGCCGGACAGGCCGCCCAGCGAGCCCAGCGACCCGAGCGCCGAGCCGAGCCCCGGCAACGAGGTGAGCGCCGAGGGGTTCCCGCCCGGCGGGTGGACGACGGTCTGCTCGCCGCCCTCCAGCGGCAGCGCGGTGGTCGGTGCGGGAGCGGAGCCCGCCGTCAGGCCGGGGTAGGCGTCGGCCAGGACGGTCCGGCCGGTGGGGGTGTCGTCGCGGGCGCGGACGGTGCTGCGGACCTGGTAGGCGAAGGGGGCCTCGGCGAGGCCGCCGGTGGTGCCCTCGGCGGCGGGCAGGCCCCGCAGGTGCTGGTCGAACCAGTCGGCGATGCGGGCGCGGACCTCGGAGTCGGGGCCGCCGCCGTCGTGGCCGCCCGCGAACCACAGCACCGACACGGGGGTGCCGTTCGCGGCGATCTGGCGGGCGTTCGCGTCGGCCTGGTCGAGACCGAACAGGGTGTCCTGCTCGCCCTGGACGAGCAGCGTCGGCGCGGTGATCCGGTCGGTGACGGTCGCGGGGGAGGAGCGGCGCAGCAGCTGGGCGAGCTCCGGGGAGACGCGGCCGGTGCGGGCGGCCTCGCCGTAGGCGGCGCAGACGTCGCGGGCGAAGCGGCCGCAGACCGGGTCCGAGGGGGCGCCGGGCGCCGCACCGGGGCTGCTGCCCGCGGACGTGCCGGGGCCGGCCGGGCCGGGGCTCCCCGGCCCGCCTGCCGAAGTCCCGGCGTCGACGGCCCCGTTCCCGGAGCCGACACCGCCGTCTCCGTCGGCCCCGCCGCCGGTCCCGCCCGACCCGCCGAAGCCGCCGCCGGACTCGTCGCCGGAGCCCGACCCGGCCCCGGATGCGGTGTCGCCGCCCGCGGGGACCCGGCCTCCGGAGCCGAAGAACACCCCGGCCCAGCCGCTCTTGAACACCCCGTCGCCGGCGCCCGCTCCCGCGGCGGGGGTGGCGGGTGCGCCCGTACCGGTGGGGACGGCGTTGTTCGGGAACAGCGCCTGCCCGAGGTCGTTCCAGGTGATCACCGGGACGATCGCGTCGATCCGCCGGTCGTAGCCGGCCAGCAGCAGGGCGAGGCCGCCGCCGTAGGAACCGCCGGTCACCCCGACGCGGGGGTCACCGGGGCCGTCCTGCTGCACGTCCGCGCGCCGGGACAACCGGTCCACCAGCCGGGAGGCGTCGGCCACCTCGCGATCCGGGTCGTCGAGCCCGATGCTGCCACCCGAGGCGCCGAAACCGCGCGCGGTCCAGGTCTGCACGACGTACCCGCGGGCGGCGAGCTCGCGGGCGTCGGAGTCGACCGAGTCCTTGCTCCCGCCGAAGCCGTGCGCGACCAGCACCGCGGGGGCGGGGGAGGCCGCGGTCGCCGAGGCGGGGACGTAGAGCGAGGCGTCCAGGTCGATCGTGCCCGGCTGTCCGGGGCCGGCCGGGACGGCGACCCGCTCGGCGGTGACCGCGACCGACCCGCCGTCGTCGGCGGCCGCCGCGGCGGGTGCCGCCGTCGCGACCGGGACACCGGGGGCGGCCGCCGCGGCGGGGGCGAACGCCAGCACCAGAGCGGTGACCGTCGCCGCCACGATCGGGGTACGGACCCACCGGGCCCGGGGGAGCACGTGCACCTCGTCGAAACTACGCAGATCCCTGCGGCCGCGTCGCCGGGCGGTGCGTGCGCCCCACCACGTCCCGTCCGTTCCCGTCCACCGGACCGTCCCCGCGCCGGTGCCGCGGGAACCGGCCGCCGCGGGATGAACTCCGCACCAACGGCGCGCGACCCCCGGGTGTCGTCGTCCGTTCACCTTCTGTTCCGCCGTGCAACGCCGACCGGAAGCCGCGACCCGGCACCGTCACCGGGTGTGAGCGTCAACCCCACCGGAGAGACCCCCGGCGTCGGTGTCCCGCGGGCACTCGCCGTCGACATGACGATCGCCGACCAGCAGGACTGGCTGGCCGCGTTCCTGCGTCGGCACCCCGTCAGCCGGCGCACCGCGCTGCGCGGCGGCGCCGGCGTGCTGGCCACGCTCGCCGCGTCCGGGTCACCGTGGGCACGCGGGGTCGCCGCGGCCGCCGGACCCGCGCCGGTCACCGTCGTCGGACGGCACCTGGCCTACGGGCCGGACCCGGCCCGGTCGATGTCGTTCTCCGGGGAGCTGACCGCGGCCCCGCCGCCCGGCCGGATGGTCGTCGACGTCGGTACCGACTCCGGGTTCGGTCTCACCCTCCCGGTGCAGGTCCGTCCGCTGGAGAGCCTGGTCCCGCAGGCCGACGGCGGCATCCGGGGCACCCGGCAGTGGTTCGTCCATGCCCGCGCCGACGGTCTGACCCCCGGCAGCCGCTACGTCTACCGGTTCCGGCTGGAGGGTGCGGACGGCACCGCGACGACCACCGCGACCAGCACGTTCCGCACGGCCGCGCCGCGCGGCACCCGGCACCGGTTCACCTTCACCGCGTTCGCCGACCAGGGTGTCAGCACCGGCGCCGAGCCGAATCTCTACAAGGCCGACGACACCCACCGCAGTCCGATGCCGTCGGAGGCGCTGACCGCGCTCGTCGCGGCCGAGCAGCCCGCGTTCCACCTGCTCGCCGGCGACATCTGCTACGCCGACCCCTCCGGTGCCGGGAAGCCCGCCCTCAACGGCGCGGGGCACGACGACGAGGCCCACGACAGCTTCGACCCCACGGTCTGGAGCACCTACCTCGCCGCGATCGAACGCTCGGCCGCGTCGACCCCGTGGATGTTCGCCACCGGCAACCACGATATGGAGGCGCTCTACGACCTGAACCGGGCCGACGGCCCCGCGCACGGCTACGCCGGGCACGCGGCCCGGCTGTCGCTGCCCGGGACCGGCCCCCGCGGCTGCCCCTCGGTGTACGCGTTCACCCACGGCACCGTCGGGGTCGCCAGCGTCGACGCCAACGACCTGTCCACCGAGATCCCGACCAACGCCGGCTACTCCGGCGGCACCCAGCTGGCCTGGCTGGAGCAGACCCTGGCCGGCTGGCGCGCCGACCCGGCCATCGAGTGGATCGTGTTGTTCTTCCACCACTGCGCCTTCGCCACCTCCGGCGCGCACGCCTCCGACGCCGGGGTGCGACGGGCGTTGGCGCCCCTGTGCGACCGCTACCGGGTCGACCTGTGCGTGCAGGGCCACAACCACCAGTACGAGCGCACCGACCCCATCCGTGACGGCCGTCCCACCCGCCCGGCCCCGGACCGCTCGACCGTCCACCCGGAGACCGACGGCACCACCTACGTCTGCGTCGGCTCCGGCGGGCGGCCCCGCTACCGCTGGCAGCCCGGCGAGACCGACAGCCACCGTGGCCAGGAGACCGAGCAGGCGCCGGTCACGAGCTTCGTGGCGGGACCCGACGACCAGAAGCAGGCCGAGACCGTCACCTGGTCGCGGACCCGGTACCTCGGCTACGCCTATCTGCGCTGCTCGGTGGTGCCCGGCTCCCACGGCACCGACTCCCAGCTCGTCGTGCATGCGATCACCGACCTCGGCGAGGAGATCGACAAGGTCCGGCTCAGCCGTCCAGCGCGCCGCTGAACCGGACAGTACGGACGAAGCGGGTCACCGACCGGGTGCACTGGGTCACCCCGACTCGCCACGCAACGGTGCAGGGAGGACACTTCACCTACCGCAGGGGAGTATCCCTACCGCGGTGGTGTCGTCAGCACGGTGTCGTCGTGAGCGTGGCTCGCGCGCGGACCCGGCACCACCGGCCACGCTCGGCAGTCGCAGGACCGGGGCGCCGTGGCGGGAGAGACCTCGGGCTGTCTGATGCTGCCCTGGTCTGGAGGAAGTCCGTGAACGTACCCCTGTGGGTCTGGTTGGTCACCATCGTCGGGTTCGTGCTGGTGATCGGCGCGGACCTGTGGCTCAACGACCACAAGCCGCACGCCGTGACCCTGGGCGAGGTCACCCGCTGGGTCGTCTTCTACGTGGCGCTGGCCGTCGCGTTCGGCTGCGGGGTCTGGTTCTTCTCCGGCGGCACCTACGCAGGCGAGTTCTTCGCCGGCTACCTGACCGAGTACTCGTTGTCGGTCGACAACCTGTTCGTCTTCCTCATCATCATGTCCGCGTTCAAGGTCCCGGTCCTCCACCAGCACCGGGTGCTGCTGGTCGGCATCGTGATCGCGCTGATCATGCGCAGCATCTTCATCGCCGCGGGCGCGGCGGTCATCGACCGCTTCAGCTGGGTGTTCTTCCTCTTCGCCGCGTTCCTCATCTACACCGCGGTCTCGCTGGTCAAGCAGGCCGCCGGCGGCGACGACGAGGAGTGGAAGGAAGGCCGGGTCCTGAAGTGGGTCCGCAAGGCCTTCCCGGTCACCGACGACTACCACGGCGCCAAGACCACGGTGAAGATCGACGGCAAGCGCTGGCTGACCCCGATGCTGATCGTGATGATCGCCATCGGCGTCACCGACATCATGTTCGCCCTGGACTCGATCCCGGCGATCTTCGGGCTCACCCAGGAGCCCTACCTCGTCTTCACCGCGAACGCGTTCGCGCTGATGGGGCTGCGTCAGCTCTACTTCCTGCTCGGCGGGCTGCTCAACAAGCTGGTCTTCCTGTCCTACGGCCTGGCAGTGCTGCTCGCCTTCATCGGCGTCAAGCTCGCCCTGCACGCCCTGCACGAGAACGAGCTGCCCTTCATCAACGGCGGGCAGCCGGTCCCGGTCCCCGAGGTCGGGATCGGGCTCTCGCTCGGCGTCATCGTCGGCGTCCTCGCGATCACCACGATCGCCAGCCTCGTCGCGGTCCGGATGAAGCCCGAGCTGGCCGAGCAGGGCAGCGGGATCACCGCGCCGCTGCTGGCCCGCACCAAGGAGGAGGCCGCGCAGATCGAGGCCCGCGACGAGCAGGCCGACCACCGCGTCAGCGCGCCCCCGCGCGACTGAGCCCCGCCGTCCCCGACGGGCTTTCTCCGCCCCGGCGTCCGCATCGGACACCGGGGCGGCTCCGTGTCCGCCTCGTTCGCCGGCACCGCCCCTGACCTGCCGAGACGTTCGCGCTCGCGGTGTCAAGTGTTGCATCGCCACGTGGCCCAGGTCACTATCGAGTGATCCTGGCAGCGTAGCGAGGGGCTGACGCATGATCCCGGTGATCGAGTTCGTCCTGGGCGTCGCAGTGCTGGTCTACAGCGCGGAGAAGCTCATCGGTTACCTGGTCGGGGTGGCGAGCCGCTGGGCGATCTCGCTGTTCCTGATCGCCGTCGTCTTCACCGGCATCGAGTTCGACGACCTCGCGTTCGGCGTCGTCCTCAACATGGAGGACCTCAGCGACGTCGCGCTCGGCACCGTCATCGGCACCACGATCGCGCTGACCGGCATCGTGCTGGCGCTCGCCGCGATCATCGCGCCGACCCGGGTCGAGGTCCCGCGCGACTACCTCGCGCTCTACGTCGCCGCTCCGGTGGTGATGTTCCTGCTGGCGCTCGGCGGCCTGCTCACCGCCGGGACCGGCGTCGTGCTGATCCTGCTGTTCGTCGCCTTCGTCGGCTGGATCGCCTATCGCGAGTACTCCGCCCGACGGCCCGTCTGGCGCAACGCCGAGGTGTACGAGCAGCTGGAGCGGGCCGGGGGCGGCGCGGGCGGGAGCACGACGGCGACGGTCGCGACGAGCGGCCCGCCCCGGAGCGGGACGGCGGACGGCAGCAGCCCCGGGTTCCGGCTGCCCGAGGACCTGCGCGTCGACGACGGGTTCCTGAAGGCACGGTCCCAGCCGCCCGGGCGGACCGTCCTGTTCGCCGTCATCGCGCTGATCGGGCTCGTCGTCGGTGCACTCGTCGCCGGACAGGGCACCGAGGGCATCCTCGAGACCTGGGCGATCAGCGGGACGGTCTTCGGGGTCACCATCGCGACGCTCGCGCTGTCGCTCGAGGACATCCTCATCACCGTCGAGCCGGCCCGGCGCGGCGCACCCGAGATCGCCGTCGCGAACGTGCTCGGCAGCGTCGTGTTCTCGGTCACCGGCAAGCTCGGCGTGATCCTGCTGGTCGGCGGGTCGATCGTGGTCGACCCGACGGCCCTGGTCTGGCACCTGCCGGTGCTGCTCGGGCTCACGGTGCTCTCTGCGGTGTTCCTCGGCACCGGGCGGATCCGCCGCTGGCACGGCGTGGTGCTGCTCGTGCTCTACGCCGCCTACTTCGTCGTCAGCCTCACCGTCTTCGGCGGCGTCCCCGTCGACGACTGAGCACCTGCAGGGAGACCCGATGCTCACGAAGGACCGGATGGCCGCGGCGCTCGTCGTCGTGGCCGCGCTGGTCGGCCTCGTGCTCGTGTTCGGCACGGGCGAGGGCGCCCGCGACGACGACGCCCCGGCGGTCGGCCCGCCGTCGGCCACCCGGGTGGACGACGACGACCGGCGGGCCCCGGCCGCTCCGGCCCCGCAGGACCGGGCGCCGGGGCAGCAGCAACAGCAGCCCGACGACGATGACGACGACGGCTGAGCGGCGTCAGAGGTGGTGCAGCACGACGTCGTCGATCCGGCCGTCGTGCAGGGTCAGCGTCATCCAGGTGTGGGTCGGCATCCGGCGCCGGTCGGTCGGCGACCCCGGGTTGAGCAGGCGCAGCCCGTCCGCGGCGGAGTCCCACGGGATGTGCGAGTGCCCGAACACCAGCAGGTCGGTGCCGGGGTGCGCGGCGAGGGCACGGCGCTCACGGCCCTGTTTCGGACCGGTCTCGTGGGTGACCGCGACCCGGACCCCGTCGATCCTCGCCCGGGCCGTCTCCGGCAGCCGGGCGCGCACGTCGTCGCCGTCGTTGTTGCCCCAGCAGGCGAGCAGCCGGGCCGCGCGGCCCGCGACCCGGTCGAGCAGCTCCACCGAGCACCAGTCACCGGCGTGCACCACGACGTCGGCGGCGTCGACGGCGTCCCACACCGGCCCGGGGAGCCCACCGGAGTGGGCGGCCCCGCGGCTCGGGTGGTGGGTGTCGGAGATCAGCAGGAGTGCGGTCAGCGCACGCCCACCAGGTCGCAGACGAAGATCAGGGTCTCGTTCGGGGCGATGACGCCGCCCGCCCCCTGGGCGCCGTATCCCAGGTGCGGCGGGATCACGAGCCGGCGGCGGCCGCCGACCTTCATCCCGGCGACGCCGTTGTCCCAGCCGGAGATGACCTGCCCGGCGCCGAGCCCGAACTGCAGCGGCTGGCCGCGGTCGTAGGAGTTGTCGAACTCGCGGCCGGTGGACTGCGAGACCCCGACGTAGTGCACGGCGACGGTGTCACCGGGCTTGGCCTCCTGGCCGTCGCCGACGGAGAGGTCCTCGGTCACGAGGTCGGTGGGCAGCGGGCCGTCGACGATCTCGACGGCGGGCTTCTGCGGTGCGGACACGGACGTGCTCCTCACGGACGGGGACGGCCCACGGGGGCGGGCCTGGGGTGTGCGACGACCCTGCCAGAACCCGTCGGCGGGTGCGTCCCGGGCCCGCCCGTCGTGGCAGGGTGCACACGTGACCGGTGACCGTGACCTCTCCGGCGGGGCTCCCGACGACGGCGTCGTGACCGACTGGCCCCGCTGGCTCGACGTGCTGGAACGGGCCGGGATCCCGGCCTCGTCCAACCTCCGCGGGCCCGCGGAGCCGGGCGCGGTCGCCGACGCCGAGGCCGTGTTCGGCCGGGGGTTCCCGGCCGCGCTGCGGGCGCTCTACGCGCTCGCCGACGGCCAGCTGGCCGACCACCCGCGCGCACCCGGTCCGCACCCGGAGGTCGCGACGAGCCTGTTCCCCGCGACCTACCGCTTCGTCCCGCTGGCCGAGGCGACCCGGGAGTACCGCGTCTGGGTCGATGCCGTCGCCACCGTGGGGAGCGACTTCGTGACCGTGCGCGCGGGCGACCCCGTGCGCGCCCGCTACTGGGACGCGGGCTGGTGGCCGCTGGCCGTCGACGGCGGCGGGAACGCCCTGGTCGTCGACACCGTCCCGGAGCCAGGCGGCACCGTGGGGCAGATCGTCGTCGCCGGGCCGGACGAGGACGAGCGCCGCGTGGTCGGGACGGGTGTGGGGGACTACCTGCGTCGGCTGATCGCCGCCGGACCGCAGGTCGACGACGCGGTCGTCGACCCCGCGGACCGTTCGTACCGCTTCTGGGACGTCGCGCATCTGCGCTGACCCGGTCGGGCTCAGCGGTGCGGGCGGGGGGCGAGCTCCAGGTCGACCCGCTCCGGCCGGTTGGCCTCGCCCACCACGTCCTCGACGAGTCCGTGCTCGGGCGACAGGTGGCACACCGGGTCGGTGGCCGCGGCGTCGCCGGTGAGCTGGAACGCCTGGCAGCGGCACCCGCCCAGGTCGATCTCGCGCCGCTCGCAGGTCCGGCACGGCTCCTGCATCCAGTCCTCGCCGCGGTAGGCGGTGAACAACGGCGCCGAGGCCCAGATCTCGGCCAGGCCCGTGTCGTGGACCGAGGCCCGCGGCAGCGGCAGGGTCTGCGCCGCCGGGCAGGGCAGCGCGTCGCCGTTCGGGGCGACGGTGAGCTGGCGCTGTGCCCAGCCCCCCATGCACGGCTTGGGGTGGCGGGAGTAGTAGTCGGGCAGCACGTGCACGACCTCCATCGACCCGGCCAGCCGGGCCCGGGCGGCGGTGACGACCTCCTCGGCCCGGTCGAGCTGCGCAGCCGTCGGCAGCAGCGACGGCCGGTTGCGCCACGCCCAGCCGTAGTACTGGGTGTTGGCGAGCTCCACCCGGTCCGCGCCGAGGCGCTCCACGAGGTCGACGATCGCGCCGACCCGGTCGATGTTGCCGCGGTGCAGGACCACGTTGACCGTGAGCGGCCAGTCCAGCTCGCGCACCAGCGCGCACGCCTCCAGCTTCCGCTCGAACGACCGGATCCCGGCGATCCGGTCGGAGGTGGCGGGCTCGTCGGCCTGCACGCTGACCTGCACGTGGTCCAGGCCCGCCGCGCGCAGTGCCTCGGCCCGCGGGCGGGACAGGCCCATCGCGCTGGTCACCAGGTTGGTGTACATGCCCAGCTCGGCGGCGGTGCGGACCAGCTCGGGCAGGTCCCTGCGCAGCAGCGGCTCCCCACCGGACAGGTGGCACTGCAGCACGCCCATGGCCGCGGCCTCGCCGAACACGCGCTGCCAGTCGGCGGTGGACAGCTCGTCGTCGTAGCGGGACAGCTCGATCGGGTTCGAGCAGTAGGCGCACGCCAGCGGGCAGCGGTAGGTGAGCTCGGCGAGCAGCCCGAACGGGCGCGGGGCGGTCATCCGAGCGCCACCAGGTTCCGGTCGACGAGCCGGGCCAGGTAGTCCCGCACCTGCTCCCCGACGACCAGCTCGTCGGCCTCGTCGAAGTCCGCGACCAGCGCGGCGACGATGTCGTCGACGGTGCGCTCGCCGTCGCACAGGCGCAGCACCGCGTGCCCGGTCCGGTTCAGCACGACGACGGTCTCCGGCCCGAGCAGCACCCAGCCGTCGGTCGGGCGGTCCGGGCGCATCCGCACGTGCCGGCCCAGCCGGGGCCGGGAGTCCCCGGTCACCGTGGCCGCGCGGGCGGCCCGCTCGCCGCGCCGCGGTGCCGGCACCCGCGCCGCACCGGCGGCCGTCGACCCGTCACGTGTAGGCATGGTCGATCGCATCCATGATCGCCCACAGCACGTCGCACTTGAACGACAGCGCGGCCTCGGCGGCGTCCTGCTCGGCAGGCGTGCGGCAGTGCGCGACGACGACCTCCAGCGCGTGCTCGGAGTCCCGCGGGGCCTGGACCAGGCGGTTGCGGAAGTACTGCAGCCCGTCCGGGTCGATCCAGGTGTAGTACTTCTCGAACGCCGCCAGCCGCTCGGCCATCAGGTCCGGGGCGAACAGCTCGGTCAGCGACGACGCGACCGCCTCGACCCACGGCCTCGTGCGGGCGAAGCCGACGTAGGCGTCGACGGCGAACCGCACCCCGGGCCGGACGTGCCGGTGGTCGAGGATCTCCGACCGGCTCAGCCCGCACGCCTCGCCGAGCCGCAGCCACGCCTCGATACCCCCCTGTCCGGAGTTCCCGCTGCCCGGTTCCCGGCCGTCGTGGACTCCATCATGATCAGTGATCCGGCGGATCCACCGCCGACGGACCCCGACATCGGGGCAGTTCGACAGGATCGCCGCGTCCTTGACCGGGATGGCCTCCTGGTAGGCGAACCGGTTCGCGACCCATCCGCGGATCTGGTCGGGGGTGAGGGTGCCGTCGTTCATGCGGACGTGGAACGGGTGCGCCGAGTGGTACTGCGCGGCGTGCGCCCGCAGGCGTCGCACCAGCGCGGTGTCCGGAGCGGTCATGTCAGACCTCCAGTTCCAGTCCGTCGAACCCGACGACGACCCCGGCGGCGGTGACCGCGGCGCGTTCGGCGGAGTCCTCCAGCAGGACGGGGTTGGTGTTGTTGACGTGCACGTAGACGATCCGGGGCACACCGAGGGCGGTGAGCACCTCCAGGCTGCCACCACGGCCGCCGATGTGCAGGTGTCCCATGTCGTGCGCGGTCTTCGCGGCCAGCCCGAGCCGCACCAGCTCGTCGTCGTGCCAGGTCGTGCCGTCGACGAGCAGCAGGTCCGCGCCGTCGATCTCGTCCTGCACCGCGGGGGTCAGCTCCTGGACGCCGGGCAGGTACACGGCGTACCGGCCGGACGCGGTGTCGGTGAACCGGTACCCGACGACGCGCCCGGGCAGGCCCTCGGCCACACCGAACCTGTCGTGCTTACCGGTCAGTGCCTCGAACGCGCGGTAGGCCAGGCCGCCGAGGTCGTGGTCCGTCCCCGGGACGACCTCGGTCCAGGTCACCGGGCAGAACCGCTCCAGGGTGGCCAGCAGCCCCGAGCCCGCACGCAGGGTGCGCTCGGTCGCCGCGGTCGCGTGCAGCGACACCCCGCGGCCCTCGCGCAGCAGCACCAGCCCCAGGGTGTGGTCGATCTCGGCGTCGGTGAGCAGCACCCCCTGCAGCGGGGTCGTCCGGTCGCCGGTGGGGTGCAGCGCGGGCGTGTCGGCGAGCTGGGTGCGGATGTCGGGGGAGGCGTTGACCAGCCACCACCGCCTGCCGTCGGGGGAGACGGCGATCGAGGACTGGGTGCGCGGCGTCACCGGCCGCGAGCCGTCGCGCACCGCCCGGCAGCCCGGACAGCCGCAGTTCCACTGCGGGAACCCGCCACCCGCCGCCGAGCCGAGGACCCGGATCCTCATGGCACCCCCTTGTTCCACGGCGACGGCCGGGGGCGCGCCGTTCGCGCACCCCCGGCCGTCGGCCACCTCACGCCTCGGTACGGGCGATGTACATCGTCACCTCGGGCGCGCAGCCGATCTCCTCGAACTCCGGCGCCTCCCACTCGGTGGTCGACTCCATGCGATCACCTCCCTCCTCACGACGTCCGGGTTCCCGGGAACGGCGGGTCCTACTGCTCGGGCAGCGCGAAGCAGAACAACGCGTCACCCGCGGCCGCACCGAGCAGACCCGGCAGGAACCCCTCGACCCAGCCGCCCCACCCGGTCGGCACGGCGACGAACTGCCTGCCGTCGACCTCGAAGGTGGTCGGGCTGGAGTGGTGCCCGCTCCCGCACTGGAACGACCAGAGCTTCTCCCCGGTCGAGGCGTCGAGCGCGACGAACTCACCGGTCGGGGTGCCCTGGAAGACCAGGCCGCCCGCGGTGGTCAGCGTCGAGGCGCACATCGGGTACTCGTTGTTCCAGCGCCACTTCTCCTCGCCGGTGAGCGGGTCGATGGCGGCGACGAACCCGTAGAAGTCCTCGATGTCGACGGCAACGCCGGCACCCCAGTAGGGGATGGACTCCTTGAACTCGCGGCGGCGCCGGGTGGCGGTCGCCCCGACCTCCTGGACGGGCACGTACATCAACCCGGTCTGCGGGTTGTAGGACATGTGCGTCCATTCCTTGCCACCCGCCGGGCCCGGCCAGAAGTGCACCGGGACGCCCTCCTCGTCGGGGTAGATCTTCGGCGTCACCGTGCCGTCCGGCGTGATCTCTCCCCAGGTGATCCGGTCGACGAACGGGAACACGCGCACGAGCTCGCCGTTGGTCCGGTCGAGCACGAAGAAGTAGCCGTTCTTGTCCGCGTGGGCGAGCAGCTTGCGCCCGTCCGGTGCGTCGAACAGCACGTTCTCCATCGTGGAGTCGTAGTCCCACAGGTCGTGCGGGGTGAACTGGTAGTGCCACCGGATCTCGCCGGTGTTGACGTCCACCGCGATCGTCGAGTCGGTGTAGAGGTTGTCGCCCGGCCGGATGCCGCCGTCGAAGTCCGGCGCGGGGTTCCCGGTGCCCTGGAACAGCAGCTCCAGCTCCGGGTCGTAGGTGGGTGTCACCCAGCAGTTCCCGCCGCCGCGTTGCCAGGCCTCGCCGTCGTCGGGCCAGGTCTCCGAGCCGGGCTCGCCCGGCTTCGGGACGGTGTAGCAGCGCCAGCGCCGCTCACCGGTGTGCGCGTCGAACGCGTCGAGGTGTCCGCGGACGCCGAACTCCCCGCCGGCGCTCCCGACGATCACCAGGTCCTTGACGATCAGCGGCGCGACCGAGCCGCTCTCGCCGGCGCGGACGTCACCGTTGACGGTGTCCCACACGACCTTCCCGGTCGTCGCGTCGAGCGCGACGATGTGCGCGTTGAGGGTGTACAGGTAGACCTTGCCGTGCCCGACGGCGAGCCCGCGGTTGACGTTGCCGCAGCACAGGGACACGTCGTAGGGCGAGGCGTGCTTGTACCGCCACAGCTCCTCGCCGGTCCTCGCGTCGATCGCCCAGGCGCGGCCGTCCGGGCCGGAGACGTACATGACGCCCTCGACGACGATCGGTGACGCCTCGAACGAGTAGGTCGACGCACCGGACTGCATGCCGACGGCCCCGGCCTGGAAGACCCAGGCGGGGGACAACCGGCGGACGGAGTCCTTGTCGATCTGGTCGAGCTCGCTGTAGCGCTGGCCGTCGTAGGTGCCGTAGTAGGTCAGCCAGTTCTGCGGCTCGGAGCGCGCTCCGCGGATGCGGTCGTAGTCCACGGTGGAGGTGGCCGGGGCTTCGCCCCGGACGTTGGTGAGCTGTACGTGCGGGATCGCTTCGCCCGCGTCGACGTAGTCGGTCATCTCGGGATCCTTCCTACGGTCGCGGCTGCGGGGGACGGTCGAGCTTGGCGTGGTCGGGTACCTCGCCCCCCGATGACGATCGAGCCGGTGAGACCGCGGCCCTCGTCGTTGCCGCTCGCGGAGCCGTAGTAGTACGTTCCCGGCCCGTCGAGGTTGATCTTCGCGGTGCCCTTGGAGTGGTTCACCAGCCAGATGAACTTCGGGTCACCGTTGCTGGGCAGCACCGCGCAGTGGGTGTTCTTGTCGTCGTTGATCAGGGTCAGCTCGATGTCACCGCCGTGCGGGAGGATGAGGATCCCGGGCTCGTAGCAGATCTCGTCCTCGGGGATCCGGATCGTCGCCCGGAGGACGCCGTCGGGTCCCTCCTCGGCGTACCCGATGGTCCCGCTGCCGAGCAGCCGGCCGAGCGCCAGCCGGTTCTGCCCGCCGAGACCCGCGGTCTCCAGCTGTTCGGCGCGTTCGTTGTCGGTGGTCGTCATTGACACTTTCCTCCCGAGCGCAATTCGTCGGTGGGTACGTGATCACTTTCACACTGCGCGGTGGTAAGCGTCAACCCTGCGCGCGCACCCGATTCTGCGCCGACGATCATGAATGCTCGGGCTGGTGTGCGAAACGATCTCCCGCGGCGACCGGGGCTCGGCTCGGACGATCTTCCAGCAGGTCAGATCTGCCTGTGTGGTTTCGGTCCCACGACTGGACGACGATTCTCCGGGGACCTCCGGAGTATTTGTTCGAGCCGTGCGAGGGGGATTCCGGAAACGGTGGTTAATCGCGTTCGGCGGCTCCGGGAATCGTGGCCGCCAGAGGTCGGTGATATCGGTGCAGTGCACGCACCCGCACGGGGGTGAGGTGTCCGTCCCCGTCGTGACGTGCGACATCGCAACCCGGGCGGCGCCACGGGCTCCGGTGTGGACGCCTGCGCGCCTCGCTCCCGGAACCGTCCGCGTCCATTCCGCGCAGGTCGGACCGCAGGCCTGCAGGAATGAAACACATGTTTCTCGAAAGGGGGTGTCACCAGAACTTGATGCCCGCCGCCTTGAGGCGACGGCGGTGCTGCTTCACCGCGAGCGCGATCGCGTCGGGGGTGATGAGCCCGCCCCAGACCTTCGCCGCGGTCTCGCCCTGCTCGAGCAGCGCGTCGGCTTCCTCGCCTCCCAGCTCGGCGCTCTGCACGACCCGCGAGCCGAAGCCGATGTGCCAGCGCTCGTCGCGCAGGACCAGCTCGGTCCCGCGGCGCACGCTCGGCAGCGGGACGGACAGCCGGTCCAGGGCCTGGAGCATCGCGTGCTGGCCGGGCAGCAGCACCACGCCCTCGATGACCATGTGGTAGAGCCCGACCGCCCCGGTCAGTCCCGTGTGGTCGTCGGCGAGCCGGCGGGCGGTCGACGGCAGCCGGTGCTCGAACAGGTCGACGAGCCCCGAGCCCACCTCGCGTCGCAGCACGTCCAGCCGGTCGGCCGGGGTGACGCCGGGGACCCCCAGCACCTGCGCGGCGACCAGGTCGAAGAACCGGGCGTGCCGCGCCTCGTCACGGGCCTGGGCGCGGAACGCGGCCTGCATGGTGTCGTCGAGCGCCGCGGCCTGGTACGAGCCGAGCTGCCCGGCCACCGAGGCCTCGGCGACGGCGAACCCGGCGACCAGCCCACGCACGGTCGCCGCCTCGTCCGGCGCGAGCCGGGTCCACGCGTCGCGGTCCGGACCCAGGTCGAGGTCGGTCTCGTCCCACTGCAGCGACTCGGCCAGCTGGACGAAGTGGTCGTATCCGGCGATCATGACCATGGTCTCGGTGTCCTCACCCCGGGAACTGTTCTCCCGGCTCCAACGGGCGGAAGTCGGACTTGGCGGCGCCGCAGATCGGGCACATCCAGTCGTCCGGGATGTCCTCGAAGGGGGTGCCCGGCTCGACGCCGCCGTCCGGGTCGCCCTCCTCGGGGTCGTAGACGAAGCCGCACGGCTCGCAGATCCACAGGGACCGCGTGGCCCGGCCGGACATCGTCATGCTGCTCCCCACGGCGTCGTCGCCCACGCCCGCCGGCCGCCCGCGACCGAGCCCGGCGGAGGTGATCCCTGAGGCCCAGGGAGCCACAGTGTGAGCGGGGTCGCAAGCGGGCCCGGGGCCCTCCCGTGGGGACCGGCGACGGCCGCGCATCCGGTCGTGGCCGGACGCGCGGCGCTCTCACCTGCGACGACGCGGTGCCCGGAGATCAGGTCCGGCCGGCGCCGGTGATCGTCGGAATCGGTGAAACACGTGTTCGCGCTCAGGCGCCGAGCGCGTCCCGGAGGAACTCGACCTGCAGGAGCAGCAGGTTCTCGGCGACGACCTCCTGCGGCGTCATGTGGGTGACCCCGGACAGCGGCAGCACCTGGTGCGCGCGGCCGGCCGCGAGCAGCGCCGAGGACAGCCGCAGGGTGTGCGCGGCGACGACGTTGTCGTCGGCGAGACCGTGCACGACCATCAGCGGGCGGTGCGGCCGCTCCGGGGTCGGCGGCGTCGCGGCGTCGTCTATGATCGACGAGCGGGTGTACGGCTCGCCGCCCGGCATCCCGAGGTAGCGCTCGGTGTAGTGGGTGTCGTAGAGCGTCCAGTCGGTGACCGGGGCTCCGGCGATGCCGGCGTGGAAGACGTCGGGCCGCCGCAGCACCGCGAGCGCGGACAGGTATCCGCCGAACGACCAGCCGCGGATCCCGACCCGGCCCAGGTCGAGGTCGGGGTGGGCCGCCGCGGCGGCGTGCAGCGCCGCGACCTGGTCCTCCAGCACCGGGCCCGCCAGATCGCCGTGGATCGCGCGCTCGAACTCCGGGCCGCGCCCGGGGGAGCCACGACCGTCGGTGACCAGCACGGCGAAGCCCTGCTCGGCGAACCAGCGGCTGGTCAGGTGCGCGTTGCGGGCCTGCAGCACCCGCTGGGAGTGCGGGCCGCCGTAGGGGTCGAGCAGCACCGGCAGCGGAGTGCCCGGCACGTGGCCCGACGGCAGGAACACCGCGGTGCGCAGCTCCCGCTCACCGAAGGAGTGCAGCACCGGGGCCGGGTCGAACCCGGGGTCGACGGCGTGCCCGGCGACCGGGTGCTCCGCCCCGCCGGCGGTGACGAGCGCCGCGTGCGGCGCCGTCGCGAGGTCCTGGGAGACGCGGACGGTGGTGCCCCCCGCCGCGGCGACGGCGTGCACCCCGGTCGTCGGCGTCACCGCGACCGGCTCGGACCCCGGGGTCACCGAGTAGACCGCCACCGATGTCGGCTCCGTCGAGGCCCGGAACAGGACGGTCTCGCCGTCGATGCCGACGACCCCACGCACCTGCAGCTCCGGGCCGGTCAGGTACGTGTCGCCGACGACGAGCCGACGCGCCCCGCCGGAGTCCTCGGCCCGCACCAGCGCCCCGGACGCGGTGCGCGCGGGGACACCCGGAACGTTCTCCACCCACACCGGGTCGGTCTGGGAGTGCAGCGTCGTGGTCCGACCGGTCGCGGGGTCGACGGCCAGGGTGCGGACCTCCCGCTGGTCGCGCGGCTGGACCGACAGCAGCGGCCCGTGGGCGTCCCAGCCCGCGGTGGCGAGGTACTCGTAGGTCTCGTCGTCCCAGGTCACGGTGGTGCGGGTGCCGTCCAGCGCGACGACGACCAGCCCCACGCGGGCGTTCGGGGTGCCGGCGGCGGGGTAGCGGACCGTGGTCGGGACGCGGTCGGGGTGCGCCGGGTCGGCGATGTGCCAGCGGGCGACCGGGGACTCGTCCACCCGGGCGACGAGCAGCGCGTCGCCGTCGGGGGACCACCAGAACCCGCGGTGGCGGTCCATCTCCTCGGCCGCGGCGAAGTCGGGCAGACCCCAGGAGACGTCGTCGCCGTCGGGGGTGAGCAGGGCGGTCGTCCTGCCGGTCGTGAGGTCGTGCAGGTGCAGCGCGCGGTCGGCGACGAAGGCCACCCGGGCGCCGTTCGGGTCGATCCGCGGGTCCACCACGGCCTCGATCCCGCCGACGTCGAGTGGCCGCACGTCCGGCTCCCCGGTCAGGGCGACGGTGAACGGCCGCCCGGACAGTGCGAACACGGCCCGGGTGACCGCGGCGTCGGTGGTGTACCCGACGACGCCGCCCGCCTGCTCCCGGACCCGCTCGCGGCGGGCCCGCTCGGCGGCGGGCAGGTCCTCCTCGCCCGGCAGCCCGGGCACCGACGCCGGGTCCACGAGCAGCCGCTCGGCACCCGTCGCGGCGTCGACCGACCACAGGCAGGTGACCGGGTCGGTACCGGACCGGCTGCGCAGGAACACCGCCCGCGACCCGTCCGGGGCGACGGTGAACCCGCGGGGGACCCCGAGGGTGAAGCGGCGGGTGCGGGCGTGCAGGCGGGGGAACGAGTCGGCCACGGGGCCGACGCTATCTCCCCGGCGTCACCGCGTGCGGGACGGCCGCTTCCCGGACACGCGCCCGCCCGCCTCCTCGCAGCCGCGTGCGGCGAGCCGGTCGGCACGCTCGTTCTCCGGGTGCCCCGCGTGCCCCTTCACCCAGAACCAGGTGACGTCGTGGCGGCGGACGGCGGCGTCGAGCTCGCGCCACAGGTCGTCGTTCTTGACCGGCTCGCCGGCCGCGGTCCGCCAGCCGCGGGCCTGCCAGCGCGGCAGCCACTGGGTGATGCCGTTGCGCACGTAGGTGCTGTCGGTGTGCAGGTGGACGACGCTGCGCCGGGTCAGCGCGTCCAGGGCGCGGATCGGGGCGGTGAGCTCCATCCGGTTGTTCGTCGTGCGCTCCGGCTCGCCGCCGTGCAGCTCACGCTCGTGGCTGCCGTACCGCAGCACCGCGCCCCACCCGCCCGTTGTCGTCGAGATCTTCACCGACGGTGCCTGTGTCCCGAACCCGGGGCCGGGCGGGTCGGCGGCGCTCACGGCCGGTGACGGTAGCGGGCGGGTCAGTAGAGCCGGTACGCCGCCCGGGCCGCGACGAACCCGGCGCCGGTGCGGGCGTCGCGGCACTCGACGCCGGTCCGCGAGCTGACGCAGGTGACGTCGCCCTGGGTGAGGTGGGTGCCGTAGTCGAGCACCGCCGCGGCGGACGTGACGGGTGCCCCTCCGCACTCGGTGCGGGCGCCCGCCGGTCCGCCGGTGACCAGCGCGGCGTCCGGACAGTCACCCGCCGACCAGGTGCGGGCGGTGACGTCGCAGCGGACGGCGCCGTCCCCGGCGCCGCCGGTGATCCGGCAGGAGATGTTGCCGGTCGGGGAGGTGAACGACGCCGGCGACCCGAACGCGGCCGGGTCGGCCGCGGTGGTGCCCGCGACCAGCTCCGCCGGGGCCGCCACCGGTGCGGGAGCGGAGCCGGCGCCCTGCGGCGCGCCGGGATCGCCGGTGCGCCCGGAGCCGACGTAGGCGGCGACGACCACGGCCGCGGCCAGCACGAGCGTCGCGGCCACGGCGATCGCGGCGGTCCGGCGCCCGACGGCGTCGCACAGCCCGCCGTCGGGCAGCCGGGCCGCGGCCAGCCGGTCGCGCAGGGCGTCCCACCGGCCGGCCGGGGTCCCGGACGCGGCGTGGCCGGGCGGGTACACGACCGGCACGGGGGCGGCCGCGCGCGGGCCGCCGTGGACCGGGCCGCCGTGGATCGGGCCGCCGTGGACCGGGCCGCCGGGCACCGCGCCGCCGTGGACCGGGCCGGGCGGGACCGGTGCCGCCCAGGGCGCGGTCGCGAACGGGGCGCGGCCGGACCCCGGAACCGGACCTGCGGTCCACGGAGCCTGCGCGCCCACGGTCGGCCCGGTCCGCTGCGCCGGGACCCCGCCCACCGACCGCTCCTCGGCCGGGACGGCGGGCCAGGGCAGCGGCGGGGTCCGCGGGCCCCGCCGGTTCCGGGCGTCCACCGGTCCGGTCAGCTCGGTGGGCTCCGGCGCGGGTTCCCGCTGCGTCCCGGCACGGTCCCCGGTCCCGTCCCCGGCGCGCGGGGCGGGGACGGGACCGGGTGTGCCCGGCCCGGTCGTGGGCGCGGCGGTACCGGGGCCCGGGAGGCCGTCGGCGGGCGCGGCGCCGGTCAGCAGCGTCGTCGGATGCCCGTTGCGGCGGCCGTCCGGGCGCGCGGGGGTGCGGTCGTCGGCGTGGGGAGCGCTCATCGGTCCGGGACGCTAAGCGGGCCGACCATCCCCGGACAGCGGCCGTTCGGGGCAGTCACGGCGGCCGGTCGCCTCGTCTCGGTGACCGTCCGTGCACGGCCACCGTGGGTCGTGCTGCTCCCGGCGGTCCTGCCGGACGCCGCCCGTCCTGTACCGGTCACCGCACGACGGCGTTGCGATGTGCAATGGTGAGCAAGGCCAACGACGGTGAGGGGGCAGCGATGACGGAGGCCCGGCCCGGGACGGCCACGAGCGGACCCGCGGCGGTGCTGGAGTCGCTGCCGCTGTCGGGATGGCACCGACGGCTGGTCGTCCTGGTGGGGATCGGGTCGTTCTTCGACCTGTACGAGGTGTTCCTCGGTGGCGTGCTGGCCCCGATCCTCGCCCGCGAGTGGGCACTCGGCTCGGCCGGCAAGGCGGCGGTGGTGTCGTCGGGCTTCCTCGGGATGTTCGTCGGCGCGGTCCTGCTGTCGATCGCGGCCGACCGGTTCGGCCGGCGCACCGTGTTCCTGCTGAACCTGCTCACCTACTCGCTGTTCTCGGTGGCGGCGGCGTTCTCCCCGAACCTGGAGACGTTCCTGGTCCTGCGCTTCCTCGCGGGCCTCGGGCTGGGCGCCGAGCTGGTGCTCGTGGACACCTACCTGGCGGAGTTCCTGCCCCGGCGGGTGCGCGGCCGCTGGACGGCGTGGGCGTACACCGTCGGGTTCCTCGGGGTGCCGGTGGCCGCGCTGCTCGGCGGCCGGCTCGTCGCGGCGCAGTCCATCGCGGGCGTCGACGGCTGGCGCTGGCTGCTCGTCGCCGGGGGGCTGGGCGCGTTCTTCGTACTGGTGCTGCGCCTCGTGCTGCCCGAGTCCCCGCGCTGGCTGGTCGCCCACGGGCGGCGCGAGGAGGCCGCCGCCGTCGCGGCGGACGTGGCCCGGCGGGCCGGCGCCCCGGTCGAGGGGGAGGTGTCCACGGCCGACTCGGGGGAGCCGCGGGCCGGCTCGACCGTCGCGGTGCTGCGGATCGCGTTCAGCGGGGTCTACCGCACCCGCACGGTGATGCTCCTGATCTTCCAGGTGCTCCAGACCGTCGCCTACTACGGTTTCGGCACGCTCGCGCCGCTGGTCCTGGTGGCCAAGGGCTTCGACGTCACCGAGTCCCTCGGCTACGCCGCGCTGAGCTTCGCCGGGTACCCGCTGGGCTCGCTCGCCTCGGTCCCGCTGGTCGAACGGTTCGAACGGAAGTGGCTGATCATCGCCTCGGCGCTGGCGATCGGAGTGCTCGGCATCGTGTTCGCGGCCGGGGTGACCCCGCTGGTGATCGTCGGCTCCGGGTTCGCGCTGACCGCGGTGAGCAACGTGTTCTCCAACGCGTTCCACATCTACCAGGCCGAGATCTTCCCGACGACGATCCGCTCCACCGCGGGCGGGATCGCCTACTCGCTGTCCCGCGCGACGTCGGCGTTCCTCCCGTTCGTCGCCGTCCCGCTGCTGGCCACGGCCGGGCCGATCGCGGTGTTCGGCGGCGCCGCGGGGCTCATCGTGCTGCTCTGCCTCGACGTCGGCCTGCTCGGCCCGCGCTCCACCGGGCTCGCGCTGGAGGAGCTGGGCTGAGGGGGCATCCTGGCGACGTGAGCCAGGCCCTGTACGAGATCACCGTCAACGCGCTGCTCGACCGCGACCGTCCGCTCACCCGCGCCGACTGGGACGCCGCCGTCGCCCGGGTGGGCGGGCACCGCGTGCCGCAGCTGCTCGCCGAGCTCACCGACGCCGGGCTGGTCGGCGCGGACCTGCTGCCCGACGCGGTCGCCGCGGCGTGGGCGTCGGCCGACCGGCCGCTGGACCGGCTGCCGGCGGCGCGCTGGCGGGAGCTGTTCGACGACGCCGGGCTGGCCGCACCGGCCGTCACGGATGGGTCGTCGTCCCCTTGAGGATCTTGTCGACGGCGTTGCGCGGCCCGTGCAGCGCCAGCCCGACCAGATCGAGCTCCTCGGCCCGGGCCGCCGCGACCACCGCACGGTTGTCGTGGTCGTTGCCGGTGCCGAACATCGCGGAGGTGAACACCGCCACCGGCAGTCCGCGGCCGACCGCCCGGGCCCGGCAGGTCGCGAGCGTCGTCGCGTCCCCGGCGCGCACGAGCACCGGCAGACCGAGGGTCGGCAGGTAGGCGGTGCCGTCGGCATCGGTGTAGGGCTCGCCGATCAGCTCGGGGACGCCCGCGGCGACCCCGGCGGCGAGGAAGGCCGTCACGTTCGCGACCTGCCAGCCGAGCAGGTCGTCACGCAGCACAACGGCGATCTTGGTGGCGGGGCGGGCGGGGGAGGCGGGGAGCAGGGCGGTCTCGGTCACGCCGTCGATCCTCGGACGGCAGGACCCCCGCACTCTTGTACGTTCCGCACATGTCCGGAACCGGTTCGCGGGCGGTGGGCGAGGCCGTCACCGCCTGGCGGCCGCAGCGCGTGCCGGGCATCACGGAGGTGCTGCACGCTCGCTTCGTTCGGCACCGGTACCCGCTGCACACGCACTCCACGTGGACGGTCCTGATCGTCGACGACGGCGCCGTGCGCTACGACCTGGACCGGCGACCGCACGGGACCGAGGAGGCCCCGGTGACGCTGCTGCCGCCGCTGGTCGCGCACGACGGACGCGCGGCGGGCGGCTCCGGTTTCCGCAAGCGGGTCCTCTACCTCGACCCCGCCGCGCTCGACCCGGGGGCGTCCGGGACGGACGGGCTGGTCGGCCCCGCGGTCGACCGGCCGGGGGTGGCCGACCCCCTCCTGCGCCGCAGGCTCGACGAGCTGCACCGCGCGCTGGCGGTACCTGGGGAGGAGCTGCACGCCGAGAGCCGTCTCGCACTCGTCGCCGAACGTCTCGCCCGGCACCTGGACCCGACCGCCGGGCCCGGCCCGGTGCCGCCGACGGACCTGGCCGGCCGGCTGCGGGACCTGCTCGACTCCCGGCTCGTCGACGGCGTGACCCTCGCCGAGGCCGGGCGGCTGCTGCACGCCCACCCCGGCCACCTGGTACGCACCTTCTCGCGCCGCTTCGGGCTCCCGCCGCACCGCTACCTCGACGCCCGCCGCGTCGAGCGGGCGCGGGCGCTGCTGCTGGACGGGACGCCGCCGGCCGCGGCCGCCGCGGCGGTGGGGTTCCACGACCAGGCCCACCTGCACCGCCGGTTCGTGCGGTTGGTCGGTGTCACACCGGGCCGCTACGCCCGCAGCGGCCCGGCGTGACCCCGAGGGTCACCAGCCCCGTGACCGCCACTCGGGGATGCTCGGCCGCTCCGCCCCGAGCGTCGAGTCGTCACCGTGGCCCGGGTAGAACCAGGTGTCGTCGTCGAGCCGGTCGAACACCCGCTCCTCGAGGTCACTGATCAGCTGCGTGTTGTCCTCCGCCGACCAGGTCTTGCCCGGCCCGCCCGGGAACAGGCTGTCCCCGGTGAACAGGTGCGGCCGGTCCTCCCCGCGGTAGAGCAGCGCCACCGAGCCCGGCGTGTGCCCGCGCAGGTGGATGACCTCCAGCTCGATCTCACCGAAGGCGATCGTGTCGCCGTGCTCGACGAACTCGTCCATCGGGGCGGGGAGCTCCGGGGCGTCCAGCGGGTGGGCGATCAGCCGTGGCTCGAACATGCCCGCGATCGCGCCCAGCGCCTGCCAGTGGTCGGCGTGGCGGTGGGTGGTGACCAGGTGGCGCAGGTCCGGGCGCTCGTCCGCGGCGCCGATGAGGTCGGCGATGCGGGTCGGCTCGGCCGCCGCGTCGATCAGCAGTGCCTCGTTGCTCTGCTTGCACACGAGCAGGTAGGCGTTGTTGTCCATCTCGCCGACCGAGATCTTGCTGATGCTCAGCCGCTCGAGGTCGCGGCGGATGGCCGCGCCGCCCGGGTCGGTGTGACCAGTGTAGTTCTCCAGGACGTCCACGAGCGGGAGGGTAGCGGCCTGCCCCGACATCCCGCGGTGGGGAGAACCCGCCGGTCGCACGCACGGGGCCGCTGACGGATCGAACAGGCGTGCGAGTACCGTGCGCGGTGGACCGACCGGCGCGTACCGAGGTGCATCCACCGCGCCGGACCACCGCCGGGCCCCGCTCACCGGGTTCCTGTCGGGGGCCGCACCTAGCATCGACGGCGGACGAGGGGACGAACCTCACCGGCCACGGGTGCCCGGTCCGGGAATGTCCGTCAGCCCGCGGGCGTCACAACCGGGTCCGACCCGGACGGCACCGCCACCCCAGGAGGCGCGCAACGTGAGCGACCACAGCACCGACCGCCGCGACGCCGGCACCGCCCTGTCCCCGGGCGCGTCGCCGGTCCCGGAGGGGCCGAAGCTGGTCGTGCGCGGCGCGCGCGAGCACAACCTGCAGGGCATCGACATCGACCTGCCCCGCGACAGCATGATCGTCTTCACCGGGCTGTCCGGGTCGGGCAAGTCCAGCCTCGCGTTCGACACGATCTTCGCGGAGGGGCAGCGGCGCTACGTCGAGTCCCTCTCGGCGTACGCGCGCCAGTTCCTCGGGCAGATGGACAAGCCCGACGTGGACTTCATCGAGGGCCTGTCCCCGGCGGTCTCGATCGACCAGAAGTCGACCAACCGCAACCCGCGCTCGACGGTCGGCACGATCACCGAGATCCACGACTACCTGCGGTTGCTCTACGCGCGCGCCGGCATCCCACACTGCCCGACCTGCGGCGAGCGGATCGAGAAGCAGACCCCGCAGCAGATCGTCGACCAGGTGCTGGAGATGGAGCAGGGCAGCCGCTTCCAGGTGCTCGCGCCGGTCGTGCGGACCCGCAAGGGCGAGTTCGTCGACCTGTTCGGGAACCTGCAGGCCCAGGGCTACTCCCGCGTCCTCGTCGACGGCACGGTCCACCCGCTGTCGGACCCGCCGAAGCTGAAGAAGCAGGAGAAGCACGACATCGCCGTCGTCGTCGACCGGCTCTCGGTGAAGGCGACGGCCAAGCAGCGCCTCACCGACTCGGTGGAGACCGCGCTGCGGCTGGCCGACGGCCTGGTCGTGCTGGACTTCGTGGACCTGCCCGACGACGACCCGCAGCGCGAGCGCCGCTTCTCCGAGAAGATGGCCTGCCCGAACGGGCACACCCTCGCCGTCGACGACCTCGAGCCCCGCACCTTCTCCTTCAACTCGCCCTACGGCGCCTGCCCGGCCTGCTCCGGCATCGGCATCAAGAAGGAGGTCGACCCGGAGCTGGTCGTCCCCGACCCGGACCTGTCCCTCGGCGACGGCGCCATCGCGCCCTGGTCGTCCGGGCACAACGCGGAGTACTTCGGCCGGCTGCTGTCCGGCCTGGCCACCGCGGTCGGGTTCCGGATGGACACCCCCTGGCGCAAGCTCCCCGCCGCCGCGCAGAAGGCGGTCCTGCACGGCAGCGACGACCAGGTCCACGTGCGCTACCGCAACCGCTACGGCCGCGAGCGCTCGTACTACGCCAACTTCGAGGGCGTGATGCCGTTCCTCGAGCGTCGCCTGGAGCAGACCGAGTCCGAGTCGCAGCGGGAGCGCTACGAGGGCTACATGCGCGACATCCCCTGCCCGGCCTGCAACGGCGCCCGGCTGCGTCCCGAGGTGCTGTCGGTGACCCTGCCGCACCGCGACCTGGGGGAGCGGTCGATCGCACAGGTGTCGAACATGTCGGTGGCCGAGTGCTCACGGTTCCTGAACGGCATGGTGCTCGACGACCGGCAGGCGGTGATCGCCGGTGCGGTGCTCAAGGAGGTGCAGGCCCGGCTGGGCTTCCTGCTCGACGTCGGGCTGGACTACCTGTCGCTGGACCGCGCCGCGGGCACGCTGTCCGGTGGCGAGGCGCAGCGCATCCGGCTGGCCACCCAGATCGGCTCCGGCCTGGTCGGGGTCCTCTACGTGCTCGACGAGCCGTCGATCGGGCTGCACCAGCGCGACAACCGGCGGCTGATCGACACGTTGACCCGGCTCAAGGAGCTGGGGAACACGCTGATCGTCGTCGAGCACGACGAGGACACCATCCGCGCCTCGGACTGGGCGGTGGACATCGGCCCCGGCGCCGGCGAGCACGGCGGCCGCGTCGTGCACTCGGGCACCATCGCCGACCTGGAGTCGCACGACACCTCGCTGACCGGCGCCTACCTGTCCGGGCGCAAGTCGATCCCGCTGCCCGAGCGCCGCGTGCTCGACCACGACCGCAGGCTGACCATCGTCGGTGCCCGGGAGCACAACCTGCGCGGCATCGACGTCGACATCCCGCTCGGCGGCCTGGTGTCGATCACCGGGGTCTCCGGGTCCGGCAAGTCGACGCTGATCAACGACATCCTCGCCACGGTGCTGGCGAACCGGCTCAACGGCGCCCGCCAGGTCCCCGGCAGGCACACCCGGATCAACGGCGTCGACGAGCTCGACAAGCTCGTCCGGGTCGACCAGTCGCCGATCGGTCGGACCCCGCGGTCCAACCCGGCGACCTACACCGGCGTGTGGGACAAGGTCCGCAAGCTGTTCGCCGCGACCACCGAGGCGAAGGTCCGCGGCTACGCCGAGGGTCGCTTCTCCTTCAACGTCAAGGGTGGCCGCTGCGAGGCATGCACCGGCGACGGCACGATCAAGATCGAGATGAACTTCCTGCCGGACGTCTACGTGCCGTGCGAGGTCTGCAAGGGCGCCCGGTACAACAGGGAGACCCTGGAGGTCCACTACAAGGGCAAGACCGTCGCCGACGTCCTGGACATGCCGATCGAGGAGGCCGCCGAGTTCTTCGAACCGATCACCTCGATCGCCCGCTACCTGCGGACCCTGGTCGACGTCGGTCTCGGCTACGTCCGGCTCGGGCAGCCTGCGCCGACGCTGTCCGGCGGTGAGGCCCAGCGGGTCAAGCTCGCCAGCGAGCTGCAGAAGCGCAGCAACGGCCGCACCGTCTGCATCCTCGACGAGCCGACCACCGGCCTGCACTTCGAGGACATCCGCAAGCTCCTCGCCGTCATCCAGGGGCTGGCGGACAAGGGCAACACGGTGATCGTGATCGAGCACAACCTCGACGTCATCAAGACCTCGGACTGGGTCATCGACATGGGCCCGGAGGGCGGCTCCGGCGGTGGCACCGTGGTGGCGCAGGGGACACCGGAGCAGATCGCGGCGCACCCCGACAGCCACACCGGCCGGTTCCTGCGTGACCTGGTCACCCCGGACCACACGCCGGTCACGCCGGCCCGGCGGCGGGCCGCGTCGTCGAAGGGCAACGGAAGCGGCACGGGGACTGCGGGCGCGGGCCGGTCGACGACCGCACGGCGCAGCCGGGCCAAGGCGGCCAGCGCGGGCTGAGCCCCGCCCCGGGTCGGGTCCGCGCAGGTCCCGGCCCGACCCCGCGTTCCCGGCGCACCGGCGGCCTGTTACCCTCGGGAATGCGACCACCCGGGATCGCGTTGTCACGTGTGTTCCGGGCGTCAAGTGGAGCCCCGCTCCCACCCGCGCCGTGATTGTGACGGTGTCCGGGTCCATGGTCCGGCTTCGCGGCAGAATTCTGCCACGGGCCGATCAACGGGTCTTCGCTTGTCGTCGCCGGCGCAGCAGGTAGTAGCGACACAGCGAGTCACTCAGGAGACCCCATCAGCACAGAGCCCCGCATCAACGACCGCATCCGCGTGCCCGAGGTCCGCCTCGTGGGCCCGAACGGCGAGCAGGTCGGGATCGTGCGCATCGAGGACGCCCTCAAGCTGGCCCAGGACGCCGACCTCGACCTCGTCGAGGTCGCCGGCCAGGCCCGCCCGCCGGTCTGCAAGCTCATGGACTACGGAAAGTTCAAGTACGAGAGCGCGCAGAAGGCCCGGGAGTCCCGGCGCAACCAGCAGCTCACCGTGATCAAGGAGCAGAAGCTCCGGCCGAAGATCGACAAGCACGACTACGAGACGAAGCGCGGTCACGTCATCCGCTTCCTCGAAGGCGGCAACAAGGTCAAGGTCACGATCATGTTCCGTGGTCGCGAGCAGTCGCGTCCCGAGCTGGGCTACCGCCTGCTCCAGCGCCTGGCCGAGGACATCGGTGACATGGCCGTCGTCGAGGCCGCTCCGAAACAGGACGGCCGCAACATGACGATGGTGCTGGCGCCGACGAAGAAGCCGGTCTCGCGCAAGACGACGGCCGCAGCCAGCTCCGACGCCCCGGCAGACGCCGAGGCGTGAGGTCCCACTCCCGTGTCCGGCCGCCGCCGGGCACGGGAGGGACACGCAGTACCCGCACCGACCCCCCGGAACCTCGGGGGCCGACATCGAACGGATACGTCATGCCGAAGAACAAGACGCACAAGGGGACCGCGAAGCGCGTCCGCATCACCGGTGGCGGCAAGCTCATGCGCCAGCAGGCCGGGCTGCGGCACCGTCTCGAGGTCAAGTCGCGCAAGGAGAAGCGTGACCTGTCGGGCACCGTCGAGCTCGCCAAGGCCGATGTGAAGCGCGTCAAGAAGCTGCTCGGTCACTGACCTTCCGCCCCTTTCACGAACCCGGCACGCCGCACCCCCACCGCGGTAGTGCCGGAGAAGCCCCAGGAGATACCCCATGGCACGCGTGAAGCGCTCCGTGAACGCCCAGAAGAAGCGCCGCACCACGCTCGAGTCGGCCGCCGGCTACCGCGGGCAGCGCTCGCGGCTGTACCGCAAGGCCAAGGAGCAGATGCTCCACTCGATGAACTACGCCTACCGGGACCGTCGCGCGCGCAAGGGCGACTTCCGGCAGCTGTGGATCACCCGCATCAACGCCGCGGCCCGCGCGAACGACATGACCTACAACCGGTTCATCCAGGGCCTCAAGGCCGCCGGTGTCGAGGTCGACCGCAAGAACCTCGCCGAGATCGCCGTGAGCGACCCGGCCGCCTTCGCCGCGCTCGTCGCGGTGGCGAAGGAGAACCTGCCGGTCGGCACCGAGCAGGGCTCCGCGGCCTGAGGTGACCCGGGGCGACATCGAGTCGCGCAGCGCCGGTGAGCGCTCCGCGGACTCCACGCCCGGTACCGAACGCACTCCCCGCGTCGCAGCGGCACGCAAGCTGCTGCGACGCGCGGGGCGCGATCGGGCCGGGCGTTTCCTCGTCGAGGGGGCCCAGGCCGTCCGTGAGGCCCTCGACGCCGTCACGGTGCACGAGCTGTTCGTCACCGCCGTCGCCGCCGCGCGTCACCCCGAGCTGGTCGAGGCCGCGGAGCGCTCCGGCGCCCGGGTGTCCCCGGTGACCGAGAAGGCCGCCGCGGCACTGTCGGAGACGGTCACCCCGCAGGGGCTCGTCGCCGTCTGCGACCTGCTCGACGTGCCGGTGTCCGCCGCGCTGGCCGGGGTCCCCGGCTTCGTCACCGTCTGCGACGGCATCTCCGACCCCGGCAACGTCGGCACCGTGATCCGGGTCGCCGACGCAGCCGGCTGCGACGCGGTCCTCCTCGCCGGGGACACCGTCGACCCGCACAACGGGAAGGCCGTCCGGGCCTCCACCGGCAGCGTGTTCCACCTGCCGCTGGCCCGCGACCGGGACGCCCCCGCCGTCGTCGAGATGTGCCGGGCGGCCGGGCTGACCACGCTCGTCGCCGACGGGCACGGCGAGGTGGACCTGCACGACCCCGCCGTCACCCCGACCCTCGCCGGGCCGGTCGCCTGGATCCTCGGCAGCGAGGCGCACGGTCCGTCGGCCGAGGTGCACGACGCCGCCGACCACCGGGTCCGCGTCCCGATCCACGGCCGGGCCGAGTCGCTGAACCTCGCCACCGCCGCGGCGATCTGCCTGTACGCGACGGTCGCGGCCCGCGCGGGCGTCGCCCCGCAGCTGCCCCCGGCGCGCGGCTGAAACCCGCTCGCGGCCGCCCTCTACGATCGTGGGCACCATGAGTGAGAACGACACGGCGAGCCCTCTCGACCCGGATGTACTGAAGGCCGCGGTGGAGGCCGCCCGCACGGCGTTCGACGAGGCGGGCGACCTCGACGCGCTGGCCGCGGTGAAGCCCGCGCACCTCGGCGACCGCGCCCCGATCCCGATGGCGCGCCGGTCGCTGGGGCAGCTGCCCGGTCCCGAACGCGCCGACGCCGGCAAGCGGGTCAACGCCGCCCGCGTGGAGGCCCAGGCCGCGTTCGACGCGCGCCGCGAGGTCCTGCTCGCCGAGCGCGACTCCCGGGTGCTGGCCGAGGAGACCGTCGACGTCACCCTGCCCTGGGACCGCCGCCCGCCCGGCGCGCGCCACCCCATCACCCAGCTGTCCGAGCGGATCGCCGACATTTTCGTCGGGATGGGCTGGGAGGTCGCCGAGGGCCCCGAGGTCGAGGCGTCGTGGCTGAACTTCGACGCGCTGAACTTCGGCAAGGACCACCCGGCCCGCACCATGCAGGACACCTTCTACCTGGGTGACCCCGAGCGCGGGCAGGACTCGGGCACGGTGCTGCGCACGCACACCTCGCCGGTCCAGGTCCGGTCGCTGCTGGAGCGCGAACTGCCGGTCTACGTCGCCTGCCCGGGCCGGACCTTCCGCACCGACGAGCTCGACGCCACCCACACCCCGGTGTTCCACCAGGTCGAGGGCCTCGCCGTCGACCGCGGGCTGACGATGGCCCACCTCAAGGGGACGCTCGACGCGTTCGCCCGCGCGGTGTTCGGCCCCGAGGCCGGGACCCGCATGCGACCGTCGTACTTCCCGTTCACCGAGCCCTCGGCCGAGGTGGACCTGTGGTTCCCGCAGAAGAAGGGCGGCCCCGGCTGGGTCGAGTGGGGCGGCTGCGGCATGGTCAACCCGAACGTCCTGCGCGCCTGCGGCGTCGACACCGAGGTGTACTCCGGGTTCGCCGTCGGCATGGGCATCGAGCGGACCCTCATGTTCCGCAACGGCATCCCGGACATGCGGGACATGGTCGAGGGCGACGTCCGCTTCTCGACCGCGTTCGGCGTCTGACCCGGCCCACCCCGCTTCCACACGAGGAGTTCTGAGCAGTGCGAGTGTCCGCGTCCTGGCTCGCCCGGCACATCGACCCGGCGGCGCTGCCCGCCGGGCCCGAGGCGATCGGCGACGCCTTCGTCCGGGTCGGGCTGGAGGTCGAGGACATCCACCCGGCCCCCGCGATCACCGGGCCGGTGACCGTCGCCCGCGTGCAGGAGATCGAGGAGCTCACCGAGTTCAAGAAGCCGATCCGGTACTGCCGGGTGGGCTTCGAAGGAGCACGTCACCGCTACGTGGTGTGCGGTGCCCGAAACTTCGCCGTCGGCGACCTCGTCGTCGTCACCGAGCCGGGCGCCGTGCTCCCCGGCGACTTCGCGATCGCCCAGCGGACGACCTACGGCAAGGTCTCCGACGGCATGATCGCCTCGGCGAAGGAGCTCGGCCTCGGCGCCGACACCGGCGGCATCCTCGTGCTCCCGCCGGGCACCGCCGAGCCCGGCGACGACGCGCTGGAGGTCCTCGGGCTCACCGAGCCCGTCGTCGAGCTCGCCGTCACCCCGGACCGGGGCTACTGCTTCGCCGTCCGCGGCCTCGCCCGCGAGCTCGCGACCTCGCTCGACGCCGACTACACCGACCCGGTCACCCGGGTCGCCGTCCCGGACGCCACCGGCGACGCCTGGCCGGTCCGGCTCGCCGACACCGACGCCTGCCCGCGGTTCGTCGCGCGGCGGGTCGACGGCGTCGACCCGGCCGCGCCCAGCCCGTGGTGGATGCAGCGTGCACTGCTCTCGGCCGGAATGCGTCCGATCTCGCTGGTCGTCGACGTCACCAACTTCGTGATGCTCGACCTCGGCCAGCCGCTGCACGCCTACGACGCGTCCCGGCTGAGCGGCGCCATCGAGGTCCGCCGCGCGACGACGGGGGAGAAGCTGCAGACCCTCGACGGCCAGACCCGCACCCTGGACCCCGACGACCTGCTCATCACCGACGACTCCGGCCCGATCGGGCTCGCCGGCGTGATGGGCGGGGCGTCCACCGAGATCCCCGCGCCCGAGGACCTCGCCGACGGCGCCCGGGTCGACGTCCTGCTGGAGGCCGCGCACTTCTCGCCGCCGGTGATCGCGCGCGCCGCGCGCCGGCACAAGCTGCCCAGCGAGGCGTCCAAACGGTTCGAGCGGGTCGTGGACCCGGCGCTGCCGCCGGTCGCGGCCGAGCGCGCCGCCCAGCTGCTCGTCGAGCTCGGCGGCGGGACCCTCGCCGACGGGCGCACCGACTCCGGTGGTGTCCCCGCCGTCGCGAGCGTGCGGATGCCGCTGTCGATGCCCGACCGCGTCGCCGGGGTGGAGTACCCGCGCGGGGCCACCGTGCGGCGCCTGACCCAGGTCGGCTGCGCGATCTCCCTGGACACCGGCGCCGGCGGGGAGGGCGTCGTCGTCGCGACCCCGCCGACCTGGCGCCCGGACCTCACCATGGCCGCCGACCTGGTGGAGGAGGTACTGCGGCTGGAGGGCTACGACGCCATCCCGTCGGTGCTGCCCGCCGCCCCGGCCGGGCGTGGCCTGACCGCCGCCCAGCAGCGCCGTCGCGCGGTGTCGCGAGCCCTCGCCGAGGCGGGCCACGTCGAGGTGCTGCCGTTCCCGTTCGTCTCCGACAGCGTCTGGGACGACCTGGGCCTGGCCGCCGACGACGAGCGTCGCCGCACCGTCGCCGTCACCAACCCGCTCGACGCCGAGCGGTCCCGGCTCGCGACGACCCTGCTCCCCGGCCTGCTCGACATGCTGGTGCGCAACCGTTCCCGCGGAGCCGAGGACCTCGCGCTGTACGCGATCGCGCAGGTCGTGCAGCCGGGGGAGACCACCCCCGCGATGCCCGACCCGGCCGTCACCGGCCGTCCCTCCGACGACGAGTACGCGGCCCTGCGCGCCGCGCTGCCCGACCAGCCCGTGCACGTCGGGATCGTCCTCGCCGGGAACCGTGAGCCGCGTGGCTGGTGGGGCCCGGGTCGTCCGGCGTCCTGGTCCGACGCCGTCGAGGCGGCCCGGCTGACCGGCGCCGCCGCCGGGGTGGAGCTGCGGCCGCGCCGCGCCGAGCGGGCACCGTGGCACCCCGGCCGATGCGCCGAGCTCGTCCTGGTCGACGCGGCCGGGACCGACACCGTCGTCGGGTACGCCGGTGAGCTGCACCCCAAGGTCGTCGAGGCGCTGGGGCTGCCGGCCCGCACCGCCGCGGCCGAGATCGACCTCGACGCGATCCCGCTGCGGGAGAACCTGCCCGTGCCGCGGGTGTCGGCGTTCCCGCCGGTCGCGGTGGACGTCGCGCTGGTCGCCGACGAGGCGGTCCCGGCGGCGGACCTCGCCGACGCGCTCACCGCGGGCGCGGGGGAGCTGCTGGAGTCGGTGCGGCTGTTCGACGTCTACACCGGTGACCAGGTCGGACAGGGGCGCCGTTCACTGGCGTTCTCGCTGCGCCTGCGCGCCTCGGACCGCACGCTGACCAGCGAGGAGGCGAACGCCGCCCGCGACGCGGCGGTCGCCGAGGCCACGGCCCGGCACGGGGCCGCGCTGCGCTGAGCCCGCAGCGGTCCGTGCCGAGCCGGCCCCGGCCGGCTCAGCGCGGGACCGCCGCGGCGGCGGCGACCGCCGCGGCCCGCCACTGGTCCCGGGACGGGGTCCGCCCCGCGACCGCCACCGTCACCAGGTACCGGGCGGTGGCCAGCTGCAGGGTCGGCCCGGCGACGGTGTCGAGCACCGTCGCCGAGGTCCCCGCCGGGAGCCCGGTCACCGCGCTGCCGTGCCGAGCGGCGGCGACGTAGCCGGCGGGCGTGCTCCGGTTGGTCGTGTAGGCGTTCACCGACACCGTCACGCCGTCGGCGAGCGCGAAACAGGCCCGGGTGCGGGTGCCGTCGGTGCGGGTGACCACGGCGTTCGTCGCCGGCGCGACCGGTGGGCCGCCCAGCAACCCGGTCAGCGCCGCACGGTCGAGCAGGCACTCGTCGGCCACCACGTCGGAGGTCAGCGGGGCCGGTGCGGCGGCCGGCGCGGCGGCCCGCGTGGGAGCGGCGCGCGCCGCGTCCGGTGCGGGCCGGGGCCGGCCGTCCGGGACGCGGGACGCACCGTCCCCGACCGGCACGGGCGGCACCGTGCGGGCCGTCCCGTCCCCGCCGTCGGGGAGACCGGACGAGGGCGGAACCGGCACGGGCGGGACCGTCGTCATCGGACGGCCGTCGGTGGTCGGGGCGGCGAGCGGCCCGTTCGACAGCGGCCCCGGCACCGTGAACGACGTCGGCGGCCGCCGCGTGGGCTCCACCGGCGCCGCCGCGGTCGAGGGCAGCGCCGGCCCCTGCCCGGTGGGCCACGGCGTCCCGGCCACGGTCGACGCGCACCCGCCGAGCAGCCCCGCGAGCACCGCCGTGACCACCCCGGTGACCGCCGCCGTCAGGGTCGCCGACCGTTCCCGGGCAGGCGTGCCCGCGCCCGGTCCCACCCCGCGTGTCACCCGTCGCCGCACCCGCGGGAAACTAGGCGTCGCACACGCTGGCCGGGCCCGGTTCCGCCCCGCTCGGTCGCGATCGCGAATCCCGATTGCATGGCTTTGCGTGGCCGTGCATACTCATCCACGTGGTACGCATCGCAGTGGCGGGAGCCAGTGGCTACGCCGGGGGAGAGCTCCTCCGGCTGCTGCTCGCACATCCCGAGGTGGAGATCGGCGCCCTCACGGCCGGCGGGAACGCGGGCACGCGTCTGGGCGAGCACCAGCCGCACCTGACCCCGCTCGCGGACCGCGTCCTGGGCGAGAGCACGGCGGAGAACCTCGCCGGACACGACGCGGTGTTCCTGGCCCTGCCGCACGGCAAGTCCGCCGAGCTGGCGGCGCAGCTGGGGCCGGACACGCTCGTCGTGGACTGCGGGGCGGACCACCGCCTGACCGACCCGGCCGCCTGGGACCGGTGGTACGGCGGCGAGCACGCCGGGCACTGGCCCTACGGGCTGCCCGAGCTGCCCGGCGCCCGGGCGGCGCTGACCGGCACCCGGCGCGTCGCGGTGCCCGGCTGCTACCCGACCGGGACCAGCCTCGCGCTGGTCCCCGCGCTGGTCGCCGGCCTGGTCACCCCCGAGGTCGTGATCACCGCGGTCACCGGCATCTCCGGTGCGGGCAAGTCGGTCAAGCCGCACCTGCTGGGCGCGGAGGTCATGGGGTCGCTGTCGGCGTACGGCGTCGGCGGCGTGCACCGGCACACTCCCGAGATCGCGCAGAACCTGTCCACCGCGCTCGGCTCGCCCGTCTCGGTCAGCTTCACCCCGGTGCTCGCGCCGCTGCCGCGCGGCATCCTCGCCTCCTGCTCGGCCCTGCTGGCCGACCCGGCGACCGATGCGGCCGCGGTCCGGTCGGTCTACGAGAAGGCCTACGCCGACGAGCCGTTCGTGCACCTGCTGCCGGAGGGCCAGTGGCCCACCACCGCGCAGACGCTGGGCTCCAACAACGTCGCGCTGCAGGTCACCGTCGACGCCGACGCGGGCCGCCTCGTCGTCGTCTCCGCGATCGACAATCTGACCAAGGGCACCGCGGGCGGCGCCGTCCAGTGCATGAACCTGGCCCTCGGTCTGCCCGAGACCACCGGCCTGCCGACGACGGGAGTGGCACCGTGAGCGTGACCGCAGCGAAGGGCTTCCGGGCCGCCGGGATCGCCGCCGGGATCAAGAAGTCCGGGCGGGCCGACCTGGCGCTCGTGGTGAACGACGGCCCGCGCACCGAGGCCGCCGGGGTCTTCACCCGCAACAAGGTCAAGGCCGCTCCCGTCCTGTGGTCGCAGCAGGTGCTGACCACCGGCTCGCTGCGCGCGGTCGTCCTCAACTCCGGCGGGGCGAACGCCTGCACCGGGGCCGAGGGCTTCCAGACGGCGCACGCCACCGCGGAGGAGGCCGCCGGGGTGCTCGGCTGCGGCGCGATCGACGTCGCCGTGTGCTCCACCGGCCTGATCGGCGAGCAGCTCCCGAGGGAGACCCTGCTCGCCGGGGTCCGGACGGCGGCCGGGGAGCTGGCGGCGGGGCCCGAGGCCGGGTCCGCCGTCGCCGGCGCGATCATGACGACCGACACCGTCCCGAAGGAGTCCGTCGTCACCGATCCGGCCGGCTGGACCGTCGGGGGTACGACCAAGGGCGCCGGGATGATCGCCCCGTCGATGGCGACCATGCTCAGCGTGCTCACCACCGACGCGGTGCTCGACCGGGCGACGCTCGACGCCGCGCTGCGCGAGGCCGTCCGCTACAGCTTCGACCGGCTCGACGTCGACGGCTCGATGTCCACCAACGACACCGTGCTGGTGCTGGCCTCCGGCGCGTCCGGCGTCGAGGCCGACCCGGCGGTGTTCACCGCCGCGCTCACCCGCGTGTGCCGTGACCTCGCCGAGCAGATGCAGGCCGACGCCGAGGGTGTCACCAAGCGCATCACCGTGCGGGTCACCGGCGCCGCGTCCGAGGACGACGCGGTGACCGTCGCCCGCACGATCGCCCGCGACTCCCTGGTGAAGACCGCGATGTTCGGATCCGACCCCAACTGGGGCCGGGTCGCGGCCGCCGCCGGGTACGCCGACGCCGAGATCGACCCCGAGCACCTCGACGTCACGATCAACGGCGTGCTGCTGTGCAAGGGCGCGGCCGTGGCCGGGGACCGGGCCGACTGCGACCTGTCCGGGAAGGACATCCTGATCGAGGTCGGGCTGGGCCTGTCCGGCGGGGCCGAGGGGCACACCGCCGAGATCAGGACCACCGACCTGTCACACGCCTACGTGGAGGAGAACAGTGCCTACTCCTCCTGAGCCGGTCGCCCCGGACGCGCTGCCCCAGCCGCAGATCGCGCCGTCCCCGGAGACCCCGGCCCGGCTGAAGCGGGCGGGGGAGAAGGCGGGCGTGCTCGCCGAGGCGCTGCCCTGGCTGCAGCGGTTCCACGGCCGGATCGTCGTCGTCAAGTACGGCGGGAACGCCATGATCGACGAGGAGCTGAAACAGGCCTTCGCCCGGGACATGGTGTTCCTGCGGCTCGCCGGCATCCACCCGGTCGTCGTGCACGGCGGCGGGCCGCAGATCTCGGCCATGCTGAAGCGGCTCGGCATGCCCGGCGAGTTCCGCGGAGGCCTGCGCGTCACCACCCCGGAGACGATGGAGATCGTCCGGATGGTGCTGTTCGGCCAGGTCGGGCGGGAGCTCGTCGGGCTGATCAACGTCCACGGGCCGTTCGCCGTCGGCCTGTCCGGGGAGGACGCAGGACTGTTCACCGCCGAGAAGCGCACCGCGCTGGTTGGCGGCGAGCCCGTCGACATCGGCCTGGTCGGCGACGTCACGAAGGTCAACCCGGACGCGGTGCTCGACATCATCGCCGCAGGCCGCATCCCGGTCGTCGCGGGGGTCGCGCCGGACGCCGACGGCCAGGTCCACAACATCAACGCCGACAGCGCCGCCGCGGCGCTGGCCGGTGCGCTGGACGCCGCGAAGCTCGTGGTGCTCACCGACGTCGAGGGTCTCTACGCGAACTACCCCGACCCGGAGTCGATCATCACCTCGCTGACGGCGGACCAGCTGGAGCCGATGCTGCCCCGCCTGGAGAGCGGCATGGCCCCGAAGATGGAGGCCTGCCTGCGCGCCGTGCGCTCGGGCGTCGGACAGGCCCATGTGATCGACGGGCGGGTGCCGCACTCGGTCCTGCTCGAGGTGTTCACGCACGAGGGCGTCGGCACGATGGTGCTGCCGGACGCGCCCGGTGCCACGGCTGGGGGAACGACATGAGCACGCACGCGCAGCGGTGGCAGGCCGCCCTGATGAACAACTACGGGATCCCGCCGCTGACCCTGGTCCGCGGCGAGGGCGCCCGGGTGTGGGACGCCGAGGGTCGCGCTTACCTGGACCTGTATGCCGGGATCGCGGTCAACGCGCTCGGGCATGCGCACCCGGCCGTCGTCGAGGCGGTGTCCGAGCAGGTCCGCACCCTCGGCCACACCTCGAACTTCTTCATCACCGAGCCCGCGCTGCAGCTCGCGGAGCGGCTGCAGGCCCTGCTCGGCCGCGACGACGCCCGCACCCTGCTCTGCAACTCCGGCACCGAGGCCAACGAGGCCGCCTTCAAGATCGCCCGCCGGACGGGCAGGCCGGAGATCATCGCCTGTGAGGGCGCGTTCCACGGCCGCACGATGGGTGCGCTCGCGCTGACCGGGCAGCCCGCCAAGCGGGCCCCGTTCGAGCCGATGCCCGCCGGGGTGACGCACGTCCCGTTCGGTGACGTCGCCGCACTCGACGCCGCCGTCACCGAGCGGACCGCCGCGGTGTTCCTGGAGCCGATCCTCGGCGAGGCCGGCGTGATCGTGCCGCCGGAGGGATACCTGGCGCAGGCCCGGCGGATCACCGCCGAGCGCGGCGCGCTGCTCGTCCTCGACGAGGTGCAGACCGGCATCGGCCGCACCGGGTACTGGTTCGCCCACCAGGCGCACGGCGTCCTCCCGGACGTGGTCACCCTGGCCAAGGGCCTCGGTGGCGGCCTCCCGATCGGCGCCTGCATCGGGCTCGGCGACGCCGCCGCCCTGCTCGAGCCCGGTCAGCACGGCACCACCTTCGGTGGCAACCCGGTGACGTGCGCCGCGGCGCTCGCCGTGCTCGACACGGTCGCGGCCGAGGGTCTGCTCGGCCACGTCGACCGGCTCGGCAAGGAGATCCGCAGCCGGCTCGACGGTCTTGGCCACCCCCTCGTCGGCGACGTCTCCGGCGCCGGCCTGCACATCGGCATCGGCCTCACCGCGCCGGTCGCCGCGCAGACCGCCGCGGCCGCCCGCGACGCCGGGATCCTGATCAACAACGCCACCCCGGACCGGCTCCGGCTGGCCCCGGCCCTGACCCTCACCGACGACGAGGCCGAGGAGTTCCTGACGGCCTTCCCGGCGGTCCTCGACGCCGCCGCGGCCCAGCACGAGGGGCAGGGGAGCTGATGGTCCGCCACCTGCTGCGGGACGACGACCTGACCCCGGCCGAGCAGGCCGAGGTCCTCGATCTCGCCGACCGGCTCAAGGCCGACCTCTTCGCCGAGCGCCCGCTGGCCGGTCCGCGCGCGGTGGGGGTCGTGTTCGACAAGTCCTCCACCCGCACCCGGGTGTCGTTCGAGGCCGGGATCACCCAGCTCGGCGGTACCGCGATCATCCTCGACGGCACCACCAGCCAGCTCGGGCGCGGCGAGACCATCTCCGACACCTCCCGGGTGCTGTCGCGCTACCTCGACGCGATCGTGTGGCGCACCAGCGGCCAGGAGCGGATCGAGGAGATGGCCGCCGCGGCGACCGTGCCGGTGGTCAACGCACTGACCGACACGTTCCACCCGTGCCAGATCCTGGCGGACCTGCAGACCGTGCGGGAGCGGTTCGGCCGCCTCGCCGGGCTCACCCTGACCTACCTCGGCGACGGCGCGAACAACATCGCGCACTCGCTGCTGCTCGGCGGGGCCACCGCGGGGCTGCACGTGCGGATCGCCGCACCCGCCGGGTTCACCCCCGACGACGACGTGCTGCGCGACGCGAAGGCCCGGGCCGAGCAGACCGGCGGTTCGGTCGCGCTCGTCGCCGAGCCGGTGGCCGCCGTGGCGGGGGCCCAGGTCGTCGTCACCGACACCTGGACCTCGATGGGCCAGGAGGACGACGGCCTGGACCGGGTCGCGCCGTTCCGGCCGTACCAGGTCAACGCCGCCCTGCTGGAGCACGCCGCACCGGACGCGATCGTGCTGCACTGCCTGCCGGCCCACCGCGGCGACGAGATCACCGACGAGGTCCTCGACGGCCCGGCCAGCGCCGTCTGGGACGAGGCCGAGAACCGGCTGCACGCGCAGAAGGCGCTGCTCGCCTGGCTCCTGCGGCATGGGTGAGACCGACCGCGACCGGAGGAACCCGGTCAACCGGGCCCGACGGCAGGCCGCCGTCATCGACGTGATCTGGAACCACCAGCTGAGCAGCCAGGTCGAGATCATCGGGCTGCTCCACGAGCGGCACGGCATCGAGACGACCCAGGCCACGCTGTCGCGGGACCTCGACGAGCTCGGTGCGGTGAAGCTGCGCGGCGCCGACGGCGGGCAGCCGGTCTACCGCATCCCCGAGGACGGCAGCCCGGTGCGCGGGGTCGAGGGCGGCACCGGCCGGGTGGCCCGGTTGCTGGGGGAGCTGCTCGTGTCCGCCGACGCGAGTGGGAACCTGGCCGTCCTGCGTACCCCGCCGGGCGCGGCGCACTACCTCGCGAGCGCACTCGACCGGGCCGCACTGCACGACGTCGTCGGCACCATCGCCGGGGACGACACGGTCATCGTCGTCGCCCGTGAGCCCCTCACCGGGGCGGAGCTGGCCGAGCGGCTGCAGGACCTGTCCCGGAGGGCCCACGCGGCCACCGGGGCGCACGACGAACGAGAAGGAGACCCGACATGACCGACGCGGACCCCCGACGGGGCGCGGTCGCCGGAGGCGGAGCGCTGTGGGGTGGCCGGTTCGCGTCCGGTCCGGCCGATGCGCTCGCGGCGCTGTCGAAGTCCACCCATTTCGACTGGGCACTGGCCCCCTATGACATCCGCGGCTCGAAGGCGCACGCCCGGGTCCTGCACCGCGCCGGTCTGCTGACCGACGAGGAGCTGTCGGGGATGCACAAGGCACTCGACGAGCTCGCCGCCGACGTCGCCTCCGGGGCGTTCGGCCCCGACCCGGGCGACGAGGACGTGCACACCGCGCTGGAGCGCGGCCTGATCGAGCGGGCGGGGGCCGACCTGGGCGGCAAGCTGCGGGCCGGTCGCTCGCGCAACGACCAGGTGGCCACCCAGTTCCGGATGTGGCTGCGCGACGCCGTGCGGCGGGTCGGCTCCGGCGTGCTCGACGTCGTCGACGCACTCGCCGACCAGGCGCAGGCCCACCCCGACGCGCCGATGCCCGGCCGCACGCACCTGCAGCACGCGCAGCCGGTGCTGCTCGGCCACCAGCTCGCCGCGCACGCCCAGGCCCTGCTGCGCGACGTCGACCGGCTGGCCGACTGGGACCGGCGCAGCGCCTGGTCGCCGTACGGCTCGGGCGCGCTCGCCGGTTCCTCGCTCGGGCTCGACCCGGAGGCCGTCGCCGCGGAGCTCGGCTTCACCGGGTCCTCGGCCAACTCGATCGACGGGACCGCCGCGCGCGACTTCGCCGCCGAGGCCGCGTTCGTCCTCGCGATGATCGGCGTCGACCTGTCGCGGCTGTCGGAGGAGATCATCCTCTGGGCGACGGCCGAGTTCGGCTACGTCACCCTCGACGACGCGTTCTCCACCGGCAGCTCGATCATGCCGCAGAAGAAGAACCCCGACGTCGCCGAGCTGGCGCGCGGGAAGTCCGGCCGGCTGGTCGGCAACCTCGCCGGGCTCATGACCACCCTCAAGGGGCTCCCGCTGGCCTACAACCGGGACCTGCAGGAGGACAAGGAGCCGCTGTTCGACTCGGTCGCGCAGCTGGAGCTCCTGCTCCCCGCGGTCGCCGGGATGGTGGCCACCCTGACCTTCCACACCGAGCGGCTCGCCGAGCTGGCCCCGGCCGGGTTCACCCTGGCCACCGACGTCGCCGAGTGGCTCGTCCGGCAGGGTGTGCCGTTCCGGGTGGCCCACGAGGCCGCGGGCGGCTGCGTCCGCGCCGCCGAGGCCCGCGGCGTCGGACTGGAGGACCTGACCGACGCCGAGCTGGCCGCCGTGCACCCGGCACTGGACCCGAGTGTCCGCGACGTACTGACCGTGGAAGGCTCCATCGCGTCGCGGAACGCCCGCGGTGGGACGGCCGGCGACCGGGTCGCCGAGCAGCTCACCGACCTGCGTACCGCGGTCGGAGCAGCGCGAGAGTTCACCGGAGGAACCGCATGACCGACCCTGCCGCAGCCTACGAGGAGCTCAAGGCCGCCGGCCTGAAGCTCGACCTGACGCGGGGCAAGCCGTCCGCGCAGCAGCTGGACCTGTCCCACGAGCTGCTCGGCCTGCCGGGCGCGGGACAGTTCCGCGCGGCCGACGGCACCGACACCCGCAACTACGGCGGCGGCCAGGGTCTGCCCGAGCTGCGCGAGATCTTCGCGCCGTCGCTCCAGGTCCCGGTCGGGCAGCTGGTGGCGGCGAACAACTCCAGCCTCGAGCTCATGCACGACACACTCGTGCACGCGCTGCTGACCGCGCTGCCCGGCGCCCCGACCCGCTGGGTCGACGCCGGCCGCGTGGCGTTCATCGCCCCGGTCCCCGGCTACGACCGGCACTACGGCGTGTGCGAGCGCCTGGGGATCGACCTGGTCACCGTCGGTATGACCGCCGACGGCCCCGACATGGACGAGGTCGAGCGGCTCGTCGCCGAGGACCCGTCGATCAAGGGCATCTGGTGCGTGCCGAAGTACTCGAACCCCGACGGCGTCGTCTACTCCGACGAGGTCGTGCGCCGGTTGGCCACCATGCCGACGGCCGCCCCGGACTTCCGGATCATGTGGGACAACGCCTACGCGGTGCACCACCTGACCACCGAGGAGATCGAGATCGCCGACGTCCTCGCGCTCGCGGCCGAGGCGGGCAACCCGGACCGGCCGTTCGTCTTCGGGTCCACCTCGAAGATCACCCTCGCCGGTGCGGGCGTCGCGTTCTTCGGTGCCTCGCAGGCGAACGTCGACTGGTGGCTGAAGCTGGCGTCGAAGAAGACGATCGGCCCGGACAAGGTCAACCACCTCCGCCATGCGCTGTTCCTGAAGGACGCCGCCGGGCTGCGTGCGCACATGGCCGCGCACCGCGAGTTGATCGCCCCGAAGTTCGCCGCGGTCGACCGTCTGCTGACCGAGGCGTTCGCCGACGTCGACGGCGTGTCCTGGACGAAGCCGAAGGGCGGCTACTTCGTGAGCCTGACCGTCCCGGACGGCCTCGCCTCGGAGGTCGTGCGCCTGGCCAAGGAGGCGGGCATCGTCCTGACCCCGGCCGGTGCGACGCACCCCTACGGCAAGGACCCGCAGGACGCGACCATCCGTCTCGCCCCGACCCTGCCCCCGCTCGACGAGGTCGAGAAGGCCATGGCCGGTGTCGTGACCTGCATGCAGCTGGCGCTCGCGCGCCGCTGATGGCGGACGACGACCACACGGCGGGGCCCGGCCGGGACGACCGGCCGGGCCCCGCCGGTCTGCTGGACCGGTCCGCCCTGGCCGTCGACGTCCTGCCCGCCGCGCGACGCCTGCTCGGCTGCGTCCTCGAGGCCGACACCCCCGACGGCACGGTCGCGGTGCGGCTGGTCGAGGTGGAGGCCTACCGGGGCCGCGACGACCCCGCGTCGCACTGCTACCGCGGCCGGACCCCGCGCAACGCGGTGATGTTCGGCCCGCCCGGCCACCTGTACGTCTACTTCGTCTACGGCATGCACTTCTGCGCGAACGTGTCCTGCCTGCCCGACGGCGAGCCGGGCGCGGTGCTGCTGCGCGCCGGCGAGCTGCTCACCGACCCGGGGGTGGCCCGGGAACGCCGGCCCACCGCCCGTCGCGACGCCGACCTGGCCCGCGGACCCGCACGGCTGGCCGCGCTCCTCGGGCTGCGTCGCGAGGACGACGGGACCGACGTCACCGACCCGGCCTCCCGGGTACGGCTCCGAGTGGGGACCCCGCTCGGTCCGGATCTCGTCCGGTCCGGACCCCGGGTGGGCGTCGCCGCGGCGGCCGAGCTGCCGTGGCGGTACTGGGTCGACGGCTCGCCCGCGGTCAGCCCGTACCGGGCCGGGACGCGCCGTCGTCGCAGCGCCTGAGGAACCCGCGTGCACGCGCCGCGGCGGCCCGACCAAGATGGGCACCGTGGGTACCGACATCCTCGACGACCTGGAGTGGCGCGGCCTGATCGCGCAGAGCACCGACCGCGACGCGCTCGCGAAGGAGCTCGCCGCCGGCGACCCGGTGTCGATCTATGCCGGGTTCGACCCGACCGCGTCCAGCCTGCACGCCGGGCACCTGATCCCGATGCTGACGCTGCGCCGGTTCCAGGAGGCCGGCCACCGGCCGGTGATCCTCGCGGGCGGTGCGACCGGCATGATCGGCGACCCGCGTGACGTGGGGGAGCGGACGCTCAACGACGCCGCGACCGTGGCCGACTGGACGAACCTGATCCGCGGACAGCTGGAGCGCTTCGTCTCCTTCGACGACGGGCCGACCGGCGCCACCGCCGTCAACAACCTGGACTGGACCGGGCAGCAGACGGTCCTGGAGTTCCTGCGCGACCTCGGCAAGCACTTCCCGGTCAGCACGATGATCTCGCGGGACACGGTGAAGCGTCGCCTCGCCGGCGACGGGATATCCTACACCGAGTTCAGCTACCTGCTGCTGCAGGCCCAGGACTACCTGCACCTCTACCGCGAGCTCGGGGTGCGGCTGCAGATCGGTGGGTCCGACCAGTGGGGCAACATCGTCGGCGGTGTCGACCTCATCCGTCGGGTGACCGGTGACCACGTCCACGCGCTGACCCTGCGGCTGGTCACCGACTCCGAGGGCCGCAAGTTCGGCAAGTCGACCGGGGGCGGCAACGTCTGGCTCGACCCGGACCGCACCTCGCCGTACGCCTGGTACCAGTACTTCGTGAACGTCGCCGACGCCGACGCGATCACCTACCTGAAGCTCTTCACCTTCCTCGACCGCGCCGAGATCGAAGCGCTGGAGACCGAGCTGGCCGAGAAGCCGCACCTGCGTGGCGCGCAACGGCGTCTCGCCGCCGAGCTGACGACGTTGGTGCACGGCGAGGAGCAGACGAGGCAAGTGACGACCGCGAGCCAGGCCCTGTTCGGCCGGGCGGAGCTCACCGACCTGGACGCGGCCACCCTCGGCGCCGCGCTCGCCGAGGTGCCGACGGCCGACGGCGGCCCGGCCGACACGATCGTCGACCTGCTCGTCGCCACCGGCCTGACCGACAGCAAGGGCGCCGCGCGTCGCGCGGTGAAGGAGGGCGGCGCGTACGTCAACAACGTCAAGATCGTCGACGAGGAGTGGGTACCGGGTGCCGGTGACGTCCTCGACGGCGGCTGGCTGGTGGTGCGCCGGGGGAAGCGCAACCTGGCCGGTGTGCGGGTCCGAGCGGCCTGATCGGCCGTTGACCTGCAAGAACACCGGAAGGGCACCCCCCTGTGAAACGCCCCCGGAGCATCCTGTAACTTTCTCGATGTCGCCAGGACGGGACGGACGAGAGCGAGACCGGCCGACAGGCCAGGGACGCGGATCCGGACCGGGGGCGACGGCCCAGGAACTTCACTTCGGTGGAGATCCGGCCGCCCGGAGTAAGGCTTGACGCCGCTCTCCGGTACACGTAGCATAAGAGAGTTGCCTCCTCGTGAGGCCGACTCTGACGCCCTGGGGCGACGGCCATCAGGCCCGGTCCCCGAGCGCGGGTGTCCTTTGAGAACTCAACAGTGTGTCGAGCTATATAATCGGTTTGGCGTTTTGTGCCAAATTTGTTTGTTTGGTTGCAGCA
>NZ_VRMC01000424.1:0-281 GCF_008369905.1 Pseudonocardia sp. EV170527-09 | reverse complement strand
GCGTAGGCGGTGCGTGAGTGGTCGTCGATCACGGTGTGGACGTAGGCGGTCCCGATGGCCGGGCGGTAGTACTTGCCTCGTTGACCGGTGCGCCGCGCGGTGGCCGCCTGGTTGCGGCGGCCTTGCTGCCGTCCCAGGTAGCGCCAGCCCCCGCCGTCGGGGATGTTGGCGAACTTGGTGACGTCGACGTGGATCAGCGAGCCCGGGTGGGGGTGCTCGTAGCGGCGCAGCGGCTCCCCGGTGCCCCGGTCGATGTGGGAGAGCCGGTTGATCCGACAGCG
>NZ_VRMC01000423.1:0-281 GCF_008369905.1 Pseudonocardia sp. EV170527-09 | reverse complement strand
GCGTAGGCGGTGCGTGAGTGGTCGTCGATCACGGTGTGGACGTAGGCGGTCCCGATGGCCGGGCGGTAGTACTTGCCTCGTTGACCGGTGCGCCGCGCGGTGGCCGCCTGGTTGCGGCGGCCTTGCTGTCGTCCCAGGTAGCGCCAGCCCCCGCCGTCGGGGATGTTGGCGAACTTGGTGACGTCGACGTGGATCAGCGAGCCGGGGTGGGGGTGCTCGTAGCGGCGCAGCGGCTCCCCGGTGCCCCGGTCGATGTGGGAGAGCCGGTTGATCCGACAGCG
>NZ_VRMC01000422.1:0-281 GCF_008369905.1 Pseudonocardia sp. EV170527-09 | reverse complement strand
CGCTGTCGGATCAACCGGCTCTCCCACATCGACCGGGGCACCGGGGAGCCGCTGCGCCGCTACGAGCACCCCCACCCCGGCTCGCTGATCCACGTCGACGTCACCAAGTTCGCCAACATCCCCGACGGCGGGGGCTGGCGCTACCTGGGAAGACAGCAAGGCCGCCGCAACCAGGCGGCCACCGCGCGGCGCACCGGTCAACGAGGCAAGTACTACCGCCCGGCCATCGGGACCGCCTACGTCCACACCGTGATCGACGACCACTCACGCACCGCCTACGC
>NZ_VRMC01000421.1:0-282 GCF_008369905.1 Pseudonocardia sp. EV170527-09 | reverse complement strand
CTACTTAGCGTTCGAATTTACAAGATATGCACACCGCTATCCACAGGTTTTGTGGAAAAAAACCGCTCGCCTCGTACAACCCATGGCCGCAAACCGTTGCCTGACGTGGCTTTCCGGGGCGCGCGGAAAGTTCCCTAGTAAGACGGACGATGACGCGGCGACGACCGCCGATTAGAATCGAAAGCTCGATGCCTTGTTCATGAACAAACCGATCCATGCTGCACTGCGAGATCCGGACCGCGCCGAAAATCCGGATCGGCCCGTAGACGCTCGCGCCACGAG
>NZ_VRMC01000420.1:0-282 GCF_008369905.1 Pseudonocardia sp. EV170527-09 | reverse complement strand
ACCCACAGTCTGTCGCCCTTGACCTTGACCTTTTCTTTTGACCTTGACCTTATTCTTTGACCTTTTTTTCCACTTCACCACCCACCGAAGCTGCCCACCACAAAATACCAGGTCACAGCCAAACTCTCCCTTCAAGATCCCATGTCAAACCTATCCGATACCATCGATAGAATACAGAGGGAGATAAGAGAGACTACGCACCCTGTACGGAGTGCCGTCAACGCGAGGGCGGCACCAACAGTCGATCTTGACAGTCGCTGGCGTGGAATGCTTCGCTCACAC
>NZ_VRMC01000419.1:0-282 GCF_008369905.1 Pseudonocardia sp. EV170527-09 | reverse complement strand
CCTGGGAGGGACGCTGTTGGAATAACCCGAGGGAGTCGCGATCCCCGTAGTCAATATTGCGTAGCTTTGATTCCTGCATAGCCGTTGTCAGAGCGATGGCGGCCGCACGGGTCGGAAGGCCACGGCGGATTGACTCGGCAGTGATGATGGCGGCGTTCTGGGATTGCTCTAAATCGAGGTCGTAGGACTGGCCTAAGACCACCACTCGGCAACCCTCAGGCTCCGTCGTGGCGAAGGGGTCGACGGCCTTCCATACTTTGTAGCCTCCCCAGCCCAGCCCGG
>NZ_VRMC01000418.1:0-282 GCF_008369905.1 Pseudonocardia sp. EV170527-09 | reverse complement strand
CGGCGACGGTAGGTGCGGCCGGTACGCAGCAGCTCAGAGCGTTGAACCTGCCGTCGGCGCCCCAGAACATCTCGCGCAGGTGATTGTCGGCTGCGCGGCGAGAGGTGGCCGTCGTAGACGGCGCGGTAGATCGTCTCAGTGCACACGTGCCAGGCCGTGCGACGGCGGAAGCAGCGACGCAACCACCGGCTGATCTGAGCCGGTGACCACCGGCGGCGCAGCTTGACCGCGACGACGCGGGCCAGATCGCCGTCGGCGACGAGTCGCTGCAGCTTCGGGCGC
>NZ_VRMC01000045.1:0-47960 GCF_008369905.1 Pseudonocardia sp. EV170527-09 | reverse complement strand
CGCCTTAGTCGCGTGGGCTCGGAGTTGTGTATAAGAGACAGGACCTGGCCCGGCCGGCTCCCGGCACCGTCGCCGGCGACGGTGCCCCCGGACCCGGTCCCGGTCCGGTTGCTCGCCGCGGACGGCACCGAGGTGCACCCGGCCGCGCCGGACCTGCTCGACGGCATCCCGCACCGGGTCGCGGGCGGTGCCCCGGACCGGGAGGTCACCGGCTGGGCCGGGCCCTGGCCGGTGCACACCCGCTGGTGGGCCCCCGACGGCCCCGGGCCCGCGGTCCGGCTGCAGGTCGTGCTCGCCGACGGCGCGGCCCTGCTGCTCGTGCACCGCGGCGGCCGCTGGGAGGTGACCGGTGTCTACGACTGAGCCACCGGCCGCCGGCGGGCACCGTAGGCAGCACTGTCGTGCCGACAGCGCTGCCCACGCGGCCGGAGCGGGGCCCGGCGCGGGCGGGTCAGCGCTGCGGCACCCCGGTGAGGTCGACCGCGAACCGGCCGATCGCCGAGGCCATCGCCGTCACGTTCCGGTCCAGCGCGGTCCGGTCGATGTTGGTCAGCCGGTCACAGGGCGTGTGGTAGCAGGGGTCGTAGGACTGTCCCGCCGTGCCGCCCCACTTCTGCGCCTGCTCCGGGGTCTTCCGCTCCTCGGCCCCGGTGAACAGGCCACCGGCCGGGATGCCGGCCTCGATGAACGGTCCGTAGTCCGAGCGCCCGTCGAACGCGGTGCCCTCGGGGCCGTTCACGCCCGCCCCGACCAGCGCCTCGGTCAGGACGCGCTCCGCGGTGTCGGAACCGGGCGGGCCGGCCTCGCCGCCGAGGCCGTCGGAGTTGTCGCCGTCGTAGACGAGGTAGTCGGGGTTCGGCGAGCCGACCATGTCGAAGTTGAGGTACAGCGCGATCCGCGCGCGGTCGGCCTCGGACAGACCCTCGACGTACTTCGTGGAGCCGACCAGGCCGATCTCCTCGGCGCCCCACCACGCGAAGCGCACCTTCTGGCCGACCGGCGGGGAACCGCCGAGCTTCTGCGCGATCTCGAGCAGGGCGGCGCTGCCGCTGCCGTTGTCGTTGATCCCGGCGCCCTCGGGGACGCTGTCGAGGTGGGCCCCGGCGACCACGACCCTGGTCGGGTCACCGGTGGTGGTCTCGGCGATCACGTTCCGCGAGGTCTGCTGCCGGATCGTGGTGTCGAGCACGAGCGACGCCTGCTGGCCGTCGCGCAGGGCGGCCCCGGCGGACTTCGTCACGGACGCCGTCGGGACGACCCCCGGGGTGTCGCCGAGGGTGGCTGGCAGGGCCGCGTCCTCGGTGTTGATGACGATCACCGCTGCCGCACCCGCGGCCCCCGCGAGCCGGGACTTCTGGCCGAACTCGCAGGTCCCGCGCTCGACGACGGCGATGGCCCCGGCCGGCATCCCGGTGTAGTCGGCCGCCTCGCAGCCCGGTGTCGGGTCCTGCGGGGTGCGCGGGCGCAGCGACAGCGGCGCGGTCAGCCCGCCGGGCGGGGTGGCGGGGGAGAAGCCGAGCACCTCGGTCGTCACGGGGGCGCCGGCCACGGTCAGCCGCGCGTCGCCCGCGGAGAAGGTCCGCACCTCGAACGACGGCGTCGACACCGTGAACCCGCTCGCGCGCAGCGTCCCGACGACATGGTCGACGGCCGCGTCGTACCCGGGGGTGCCCACGGCGCGGTTGCCGGCGTTCGCGTCGGCGAGCTTCTCGAACTGCTGCAGGTGGGCGTAGGCGCCGTCGCCGCCGACCGCGGCCGCGAGCCGCTGCGGGAGGCCGGGGTCGCCCTGTGCGGCGGCCTGGCCCCCGCCGCCGGCGGCGCCGATCGTCGCGGAGCCCGGTGCCGCGGGGACGTCCGCGCAGGCCGCGAGCGCGACGACGGCCACCCCGGCCGCCGCGACCCTGACCAGCCGGTTCCCCAGCCGCGGCCGGTACCGGCCCCCCGTCGTGCTCGCCCGTCCCATGGAGCCACCCCTGTCGTCCGGCCCGGTGCCGGGCCTCGTCCGCGCCGGGTGTTCGGCGCTGCTCGGTGCGTGCGCGGCACCGGTCGGATGCCGCGGCGTCGGACCAGCATCCGTCATCGGGCGTGGTCGTGCGGTGAACCGACGATCACGACATGGCGTCACGAACACGACGGTACGGCCCGGCGCGACCCGGGCCGCGGTGATCCTCGGTCGATCCACACCGGGGTCTCAGTCGTTCCACAGGTTCGACTGGTGGACTCGGAGATGTCGGCGGGGCGGTCCACGAACCACCTGCCGGCACCGGATGGGTACGTCCGGGTGGCCCGCGGGCCGGCGCTGGGGAGCGGCCGGTGTGCCGCGCCGGAGCCCGGATCCGCCGTGCGGGGCCGACCGGCGCTGGGGAGCAGCCGGCCGGCCCGCACGGCGACGCCCGTCCGCGGAACCCGACACGCTCGACGTTCGAACTCATGTTCGAGTACCGTGCACGGATGGGCTGGCAGAACCCGGACGTCCCCTGGGCGGAGCTGGAGCGCGCGCTGTCGGGTCGGTCCCTGCGCGACGGCGCGAGCCTGCGCGGCGGTCCGGAGGTCGACGGCGGGGACGCCCCCGCGTGGTCCGTCCACCGCGACCCCTACGAGCCGCCCGAGGACCTGCGCCCGGCAGGGCCCGGCGTCGTGCCGTACGCGGAGCTGCACTGTCATTCGCACTTCAGCTTCCTCGACGGTGCGAGCGCTCCGGAGGAGCTGGTCGAACGCGCCGCTGAGCTGGGGCTGGAGGCGGTCGCACTCACCGACCACGACGGCATGTACGGGGTCGTGCGGTTCGCCGAGGCGGCCCGCGCGCTCGGGGTGCGCACGGTGTTCGGAGCCGAGCTGAGCACCGGGCTGACCGCGCCGCAGAACGGCGTCGCCGACCCCGAGGGCGAGCACCTGCTGCTGCTGGCCCGCGGCCCCGACGGGTACCGCGCGCTGTGTCGCACCATCTCCACCGCGCAGATGCGGGGCGGGGAGAAGGGCCGGCCGGTCTACGACCCGGACGAGGTCGTCGCCGACACCGCGGGGAAGGTCGTCGTGCTCACCGGCTGCCGCAAGGGCGCGGTGCGCCGGGCCCTGGACCGCTCGGGCCCGGCGGCCGCCGCGGCGGAGCTGGACCGGCTGGTCGCGTGCTTCGGTGCGGAGAACGTGCGGGTCGAGCTGACCGTGTACGGCGAGCCCGGCGACACCGAGCGCAACGACGCGCTGGCCGCGCTGGCCGAGCGGGCCGGGGTCGCGACGGTGGCGACGACCGGTGCGCACTACGCCACCCCCGACCGGGCCCCGCTGGCCGCGACCGTCGCCGCGGTCCGGGCCCGGCGCAGCCTCGACGAGATCGATCCCTGGCTGCCCGCGGCGGGCACCGCCCACCTGCGGTCCGGGCGGGAGATGGCCCTGCGGTTCGACGAGCGCCACCCCGGCGCGGTGGAACGCGCGGCGGAGCTGGGCCGGGAGCTGGCGTTCGAGCTGCACCTGGTGGCACCGGACCTGCCGCCGTTCGACGTCCCGGCCGGGCACACCGAGACGACGTGGCTGCGGGTGCTGACCGAACGCGGCCGGATGGAGCGTTATGGCAGCTATGACGAGAACCCGTTCGCGGCGTACACCGTGCAGCGCGAGCTGGAGATCATCGAGGCGAAGAACTTCCCCGGCTACTTCCTGATCGTCCACGGCATCGTCGACTTCTGCCGCCGGTCGGACATCTTCTGCCAGGGCCGGGGCTCGGCCACGAACTCGGCGGTCTGCTACGCGCTGGGCATCACCAACGTCGACGCCGTCCGGCACGGGCTGCTGTTCGAGCGGTTCCTGTCCCCGGAGCGCGACGGCTACCCCGACATCGACCTCGACATCGAGTCCGGTCGCCGGGAGGAGGCGATCCAGTACGTCTACCGTCGCTACGGCCGGCTGTTCGCCGCGCAGGTCGCGAACGTCATCACCTACCGGCCGCGGTCGGCGATCCGGGACACCGCCCGCGCGCTCGGGTTCTCACCCGGCCAGCAGGACGCCTGGAGCAGACGCGTCGAACGCTGGCACGCCCTGGAGGCGAGCGAGCTCCCGCAGGAGATGCCGCCGCTGCTGCTGGACCTCGCCGGGCAGCTGTTGGGCGCGCCCCGGCACCTGGGCATCCACTCCGGCGGCATGGTCATCTGTGACCGGCCGGTGTCCGAGGTCGTGCCGGTGGAGTGGGCGCGGATGGCCGACCGGACCGTCGTGCAGTGGGACAAGGAGGACTGCGCCGCGGCCGGGCTGGTGAAGTTCGACCTGCTCGGGCTGGGCATGCTCACCGCGCTGCACCTGATGGTGGACCTGGTCGAGACCGTCACCGGCGAGCGGATCGAGCTGCACGAGATCGGCGAGTCCGACCCGGAGGTCTACGCGATGCTGTCGCGCGCCGACTCGGTCGGGGTGTTCCAGGTGGAGTCCCGCGCCCAGATGGCCACCCTGCCGCGGCTGCGCCCACGCAAGTTCTACGACCTGGTCGTCGAGGTCGCGCTGATCCGGCCCGGCCCGATCCAGGGTGGCTCGGTGCATCCCTACATCCGGCGGCGCAACGAGCTCGAGACCTGGGACCACGACCATCCGCTGCTCAAGCCCGCGTTGCACAAGACCCTGGGCATTCCGCTGTTCCAGGAGCAGATGATGCAGATCGCCGTCGACGTCGCGGGGTTCACCGCGGCCGAGGCCGACGAGCTGCGCCGGGCGATGGGGTCCAAGCGGTCCACCGAGCGGATGGAGCGGCTGCGCGAGCGGTTCTACGACGGGATGGCCGCGAACGGGATCACCGGCGAGCTCGCCGAACGGATCTTCGCCAAGATGCTGGCCTTCGCGAACTTCGGGTTCCCGGAGAGCCACTCGATCAGCTTCGCCGCGCTCGTCTACTACTCGGCGTGGTTCAAGCTCTACCACCCGGCGGCGTTCTGCGCGGGCCTGCTCAACGCCCAGCCGATGGGCTTCTACTCGCCGCAGTCGCTGGTGGCCGACGCCCGCAGGCACGGCGTGCGGGTGCACCGGCCGGAGGTGAATGCCGGGCGGGCCGACGCCGTCCTCGAGCCCGACGACGACAGCACCGGCGGCCAGGCGGTCCGGCTGGGTCTGGCGGGCGTCCGCACCGTCGGTCCGGACCTCGCCGGGGTCATCGACGCCGAGCGCGACGCGGGCGGGCCGTTCGCGGACCTGCCCGATCTGGCCCGCCGGGTCCGGCTGACCGGCCCGCAGGCCGAGGCGCTGGCGACGGCCGGCGCGTTCGGCTGCTTCGGGGTGGAGCGGCGGGAGGCGCTGTGGGCGGCGGGCGTCGTCGCGGGGGTGCGGCCCGAGCACCTGCCGGGTACCGCCGTCGGGTTCGACGCGCCGGCGCTGCCGGGGATGACCGAGGCGGAGCTGACGGTCTCCGACGTCTGGGCCACCGGCGTCTCCCCGGACAGCCACCCGGTGCAACACCTGCGCGCGGACCTCGACGCGCTCGGTGCGGTCCGGATCGACCGGCTCGACGAGGTGGGCCGCCGCGCCGGCCCGGACACCCCGGCCCGGGTGCTGGTCGGGGGACTGGTCACCCACCGCCAGCGCCCGGCGACGGCAGGCGGGGTGACGTTCGTGAACCTCGAGGACGAGTCCGGGATGCTGAACGTGACCTGCTCGGAGGGGCTGTGGGCGCGCTACCGGTCGGTGGCGCTGGGGAGTGCCGCGCTGCTGGTCCGGGGCCGGCTCGAACGCAGCCCGGAGGGTGTGCTGAACCTGCTGGCCGACCGACTGCAGCGGATGCCGCTGGCGGTGAAGGTGGCGTCCCGGGACTTCCGCTGACCGTCCTGCCCGCGGCCGACACCGGGACCGGGCACACCGCGGGCCGCGCCGGAGGAACCGGCGGGGCCCGCGGGCGGGCCGCGACGGGGTCAGGACCTGACGAGCGGTCCGCCCATCGACATCGCGCGTCCGCCCAGGGTCTGGCCGAACGCGTCGAACAGGATGTAGGCGAACACGAGGCAGAACGCGAACGTCGCGATCCCGGCGATCGGGAACAGGCTCGCGTTGCCCGCGGTCACGCCGATGTAGGCCAGTACGAAGGTGATGTCGACGAGCACGAAGCCGATCGTGAACATCAGTGGCAGCCGCAGCGTCGCCAGCGTCAGCAGGACGAACACCAGGGTGAAGGAGAGCAGGTAGGTCGACTGGATCGACCCCACCTGCTCGGTGGACAGCGCCTGTCCGGTCCCGGCGTCGATGATCCAGCCGTTGTTCAGCGCCATGAGCAGCACGCCGAAGCTGGTCCAGAACGCGGAGAAGACGGCGAAGATCGCGGCGGTGACGCTGTCCCCGACGCGCAGTGCGGCCATGGCCGACAGCAACAGGAACAGGCCCGCCGAGAAGGTCAGGATCGGGATCATGCCGCCGGGCAGCGCGGTGGTGTCCAGATAGCCCACGAACCACAGGCCCAGCGTGATGCCGGACGGCAGGAAGCAGATGAGGCCCATCAGGGCCGGGTTGCCTGCCGGGGCGGCTGCTGCCGGGGCGGGCGGGGCAGCAGCGGCCTGCGCCCCCGCGGTGTCGCTCTCCACGCTCATGGAAAACTCCTCGTCGAGTTCATGACCGGCCGTGCACCGGCAGTGTGATCCTCCTCTCATGGAGATCGCTTATCGCCCCTCCGTACGGTCAGACCCCGTCCTGTACCCCGGTTGCACGCAATCGGACCGTCGTCGCAGGTCGTGGTGTCGGCGTCCCCTACCCGCTCGGCACGCGGGCGTCCTCCGGTCAGGTTCGACCGGCCCGGGCGCTGCCTGAGAGGATGCCCGGGTGAGCGCACGCGTGATGGACGGCAAGGCGACGTTGGCGGAGCTGCTCGACGACCTGCGGGGCCGTGTCGAGAAGCTGACCGCCGCCGGGGTGACCCCCGGTCTGGGTACGGTGCTGGTCGGTGACGACCCCGGGTCACATGCCTACGTGCGCGGCAAGCACCGCGACTGCGCCAAGGTCGGGATGACCTCGCTGCAGCGTGAGCTCCCCGCCGACGCGAGCCAGGCGCAGGTCGAGGACACGATCGACGAGCTGAACGCCGACCCGACCTGCACGGGCTTCATCGTGCAGCTCCCGCTCCCGGACGGCCTCGACGCCGGCGCCGCCCTGGAGCGGGTCGACCCGGGCAAGGACGCCGACGGCCTGCACCCGACGAACCTGGGTCGGCTGGTCCTCGGCGAGCCGGGGCCGCTGCCGTGCACCCCGCGCGGCATCGTCGAGCTGTGCCGCCGGTTCAGTGTCGAGCTGGACGGGGCGCGGGTCGTCGTGGTGGGGCGTGGCGTGACCGTCGGCCGCCCGCTGGGGCTGCTGCTGACCCGCCGCTCGGAGAACGCGACCGTCACCCTGTGCCACACCGGTACCCGGGACCTGACGGCGCACCTGCGGGAGGCCGACGTCGTCGTCGCCGCCGCGGGGAGGGCCGGGCTCATCACCGCCGACCAGATCAAGCCGGGCGCCGCGGTGCTCGACGTCGGGGTGACCCGGACCGACCTGGGTCTGGTCGGCGACGTGGCCCCCGAGGTCGCCGAGGTCGCCGGGCTGCTGGCGCCGATGCCGGGTGGTGTGGGGCCGATGACCCGCGGGATGCTGCTGACGAACGTCGTCGAGGCAGCCGAACGGAGCTTGTCGGAGTGAGCGTCGGTACTGGACGCAGCTTGTCGGAGTGAGCATCGGTACCGACGCAGCTCGTCGGAGTGACGGACGGCAGGGGGCAGTGATGGTGGAGACCCGCTCCGGGCACGGTCTGCGGGCCCGGCTGCGGGCGCACTGGCCGCTGCTCGTCGTCCTCGGGGTGTCCCTGGTCGGTCTGCAGCGGGTGGTGACCGAGCACTGGCGCGAGGGGTCCGCGGCGTTGGCGGTGGCGATGCTGGTCGCCGCGGGCCTGCGGGTGGCGCTGCCGCCGGACCGGGTCGGGCTGCTCGCGATCCGCGGCCGCTACGCCGACGCGCTGGTGTACGGCGGGTTCGGCGTCGTCGTCCTGCTGCTCGCGCTGACGATCACGCAGGGCTCGCTGACGATCAGCTGACCCTGCCCCCGATCCGGGCCGGGTTCAGCTGCGGCTGCCGCCGGTCGTCTCGGGCCCGGCGGGACGCCTGGTGGGTGGCCGGCGCGGGCCGGCGGGGCGCTTGCTGCCCGGACGGCCGGGCCCGGTGCTCGTCGCCCGCGGTACTCGCACCGGAGCGCCCGACGGGGCGGGGGAGCGCGGCCCGGTCGGGATGGTGCGGGGCAGGGCGATGATGATCATAGCTAACGTAATTGTACCGGCGAGTACGGTCGGACCGTGACCGGGGTTGCGCCGGACGGGTCAGTGACGTCGCCCACGGCGCCGGTCGTGATCACTCGATGATCGCAACGATCACCCTCCGGCCACCCGGACGGCGGTGTGGTGCCGCGAACGGGTCCACGGATGGTGGTCGTCCGGACACGACGACGGCCCGCCCTCCCGGCAGCGGGGGGACGGGCCGTCGTCGGTGGGGCTACTTGCCGGCGAAGGCGTCGATCGCCGCGTTGAACGTGGCGCTCGGCCGCATGATCGCGTCGGTCTTCGCGCGGTCGACGTAGTAGTAGCCGCCCAGGTCGACCGGGTCTCCCTGGACCGCGTTCAGCTCGCCGACGATCGTGTCCTCGGCGGCGGCGAGCTTCTCGGCGAGCGGGGCGAAGATCGCGGCCAGCTCGGTGTCCTCGGTCTGCGCGGCGAGGGCCTGCGCCCAGTACAGCGCGATGTAGAAGTGGCTGCCGCGGTTGTCGAGCTCCCCGACCTTGCGCGACGGCGACTTCCCGTTCTCCAGCAGCCTGCCGGTGGCCTCGTCGAGGGTCTGGCCGAGCAGCTTCGCCCGCAGCGGCTCCTCGGTCTTCGACGCCAGCATCTCCAGCGAGACGGCCAGCGCGAGGAACTCGCCGAGGGAGTCCCACCGCAGGTGGTTCTCCTTCTGCAGCTGCTGCACGTGCTTCGGCGCGGACCCGCCGGCGCCGGTCTCGAACAGGCCGCCGCCGTTCATCAGCGGGACGATCGACAGCATCTTCGCCGAGGTGCCCAGCTCCATGATCGGGAACAGGTCGGTGAGGTAGTCGCGCAGCACGTTGCCGGTGACCGAGATGGTGTCCTTGCCCTTGCGGGTCCGCTCCAGGGTGTAGCGGGTGGCCTCGGCGATCGGGAGGATCTCGATGGTCAGGCCGTCGGTGTCGTGCTCGCCCAGGTACTTCTCGACCTTCGCGATCAGCTGCGCGTCGTGGGCGCGCGCGGAGTCCAGCCAGAAGACGGCGGGGGAGCCGGTGGCCCGGGCCCGTTCGACGGCCAGCCCGACCCAGTTGCGGATCGGGGCGTCCTTGGTCTGGCAGCCGCGCCAGATGTCACCCTCGCCGACCTCGTGCGAGAGCTTCTCCTCGCCCGTGGCCGCGTCGACGACGCGCACGGTGCCGGCGTAGGCGATCTCGAAGGTCTTGTCGTGGCTGCCGTACTCCTCGGCCTTCTGCGCCATCAGGCCGACGTTCGGGACGGTGCCCATCGTCGTCGGGTCGAAGGCGCCGTTGGCCTGGCAGTGCTTGACGGTCTCGTCGTAGAGCGGGGCGTAGGACGAGTCCGGGATGACGAACTTGGTGTCCTGCAGCGCGTCGTCGGCGTTCCACATCTTCCCGGAGGAGCGGATCGCGGCCGGCATCGAGGCGTCGATGATGACGTCGCTGGGGACGTGCAGGTTGGTGATGCCGCGCGAGGAGTCGACCTGGGCCAGGGCCGGGCCGGTCTCGTAGGCGGTGGTGATGGCCTTCTCGATCGCCTCTCGCTTGTCGGCGGGCAGCTTCTCCAGCGCGGTCAGGATCGAGGCGAGACCGTCGTCGGGGTCGGCACCGACGGCGGCGAGGTCGTCGCCGTAGGAGTCGAAGACGTCGGCGAAGTAGGCGCGGACGGCGTGCCCGAAGATGATCGGGTCGGAGACCTTCATCATCGTGGCCTTGAGGTGCACCGAGAACAGCACGCCCTTGGCCTTGGCGTCGGCGACCTGCTCGGCGAGGAAGGCCTGCAGCGCCTCGCGACGCATGACGGCGCCGTCGAACACCTCGCCGTCCAGCAGCGCGATCTTCTCCTTCAGCACCGTGACGGTGCCGTCGGCGGCGACGTGCTCGATGCGGACCGCGCCGTCACCGGCGGCGGTGAACGAGGTCTCGGAGTGGCGGAAGTCGCCCTCGTCCATGGTGGCGACGTGGCTGGTGGAGTCGGGGCTCCACGCGCCCATCGAGTGCGGGTGCTTGCGGGCGAAGTTCTTCACCGACAGCGGGGCGCGGCGGTCGGAGTTGCCCTCGCGCAGCACTGGGTTGACCGCGGAGCCCTTGACCGAGTCGTAGGCGGCGCGGGCGGCCTTCTCCTGCTCGGTCTGCGGGTTCTCCGGGTAGTCCGGTACGTCGTAGCCGGCACCCTGCAGCTCGGTGATGGCCGCCTTGAGCTGCGGGATCGACGCCGAGATGTTCGGCAGCTTGATGATGTTGGCGTCCGGGGTCTTCGCCAGCTCGCCCAGCTCGGCCAGCGAGTCCGGGACGCGCTGGGCCTCGGTCAGCCGGTCCGGGAACTTCGCCAGGATCCGGGCGGCGAGGGAGATGTCGCGGGTCTCCACGTCGACCCCGGCCTGTCCGGCGAAGGCCTCGATGACCGGCAGGAAGGAGTGGGTCGCCAGCGCCGGCGCCTCGTCGGTGTACGTGTAGGTGAGCTTCATCGCGTCCTCAGGCCTGCCTCGGCTCGTCGTGTGTGCTGCCGTGTCCAGCGAGCGGGCCGCGACGGCGCCGGCGGACGGGCCCGGGACGACCGGGCGGGTCCCCGGCGCGGCGACCCGCTGACTGGGCCACACGCTATCTGTTCACCGGCTCCGCACGCCCGTAGGAGTAACCGGTCCGACACCCCCGTGATGGTCGAGCCCGCGGCCGCGGACCGGCTACCGTGGTCGGCGGCAGCGTCCGACGGGAGGGGAACCACGGTGGCGAAGGTCTTCGGGCTCACCCGGAAGTCCCTCCTGAGGGGCTGGCCGCTGGTGGGGCTCATCGGTGTCGGCCTGACGGCCGTCGCGCTTGCCTACGGCGGTGTCACGGGCGATCTGGAGACGACCGGCTGCCGTGTCGTCGTGCAGGGCGAGCAGGTCACGGTGCGCGCGGCCCCCGGCAACTCGGCGGCGCCGGTCCGCACGCTGCCGGTCGGCACCGAGGTCGCGGCCGAGACGATCGTCGACGGCGGCTTCCGCAAGCTCACCGAGCAGAACCAGTGGGTCCCGGTGGACTCCGTCGCCGCGACCCCGGGCAGCCGGTGCTGAACCCGTCGCGCAGCGTGATCATGGGTGCGGCACAGTAGACGGCGTGAACGCCCTCGCCACGGTCAACGTCAACGGGGTCCGTGCCGCCACCACCAAGGGGCTGCTGGAGTGGCTGGCCGCGACCGACGCGCGGGCGGTCTGCCTGCAGGAGGTCCGGGCCCTGCCCGACGAGCTGCCGGCCGCCTTCCTGGCCGCGCTCGACGCGGGCGGCTGGCATCTGCGGCTGGCGCCCTCGCTGACGGCGAAGGGGCGCAACGGCGTCGCCGTGCTGAGTCGTGAGGAGCCGGAGGCCGTACGGGTCGGTCTCCCGAGCGGAGCCCGCGGAGCGAGCAACAGCACCGACCCCGCGACCGACCTCGACGGCCGCTATCTCGAGGTGGACCTGCCGGGCGGGCTCACCGTGGCCTCGCTGTACCTGCCCAAGGGGGAGGCGGGCACGCCGAAACAGGACGCCAAGGACGCGTTCTGTGCCGCGTTCGGCGACCACCTGCGCACCGCGTTCGACCGGTGCGCCGCCACCGGCCGGGAGATGGTCGTCGGCGGGGACTGGAACATCGCGCCCACCGAGCTGGACCTGCGCAACTGGCGCGGGAACCGGCGCAACTCCGGTTTCCTGCCGCACGAGCGGGAGTGGTTCGCGAAGCTGCTCGAACACGGCTGGCGCGACGTGGTGCGCGAACGGCACCCGGGCGTCGACGGGCCGTACTCGTGGTGGAGCTACCGCGGGCGGGCCTTCGACAACGACACCGGGTGGCGGATCGACCACCTGCTCACCACGCCCGGGCTCGCCGACGCGGCGTACGAGGCCGTCGTGGACCGGGCACCCGCGCACGACCGGCGCTTCTCCGACCACGCCCCCGTCGTCGTCCGGCTGGGGGCCGTGTGATCGCCGGACGGATGGTCGGCGGCCGCTACCTGCTGCTCGACGAGCTGGGCCGGCGCGGCTTCGGGCCGACCCACCGCGCCGAGGACCGCATCACCGGCCGCACCGTCGCCGTCACCGAGATCGCGCTGCCCCCGGTCGCGGGGGTCCGGGAACGGCTGCTGACCGAGGTCCGGGCGGCCGGACGGCTGCGGCACCCGTCGGTCGTCGGGGTGCTGGACCTGGTCACCGACCGGTCCTCGGCCGGGGACATGCGCGAGTACCTGGTCACCGAGCACCCGGACGCACGGCCGCTGGGCGCGGTCGTCGAGGCGGAGCCGCCGTCGCCCCGGCAGGTCGCGTTCGTCGGACGGGACGTGCTGGCCGCGCTGCGGGCGGTGCACGCCGACGGCGGCACCCACGGCGGGCTCGACGCCGACGCGGTGCTGATCACCGCGGAGGGCCGCGCCCTGCTCACCGACGTCGGTCTCGCCCGCGCGGTCGGCCCGCGCCCCGGCGGGACCGGTGCGCCCGCCGCTCCCGAGGGCACCGACACCCCGGCCGCGGACCTGTGGTGTCTCGGCGTCGTCCTGCGCGAGGCGGTGGGCCCGCGCCCGCCGGCGGGCAGCGCGCTCGCGACGGTCCTGGACGGCCTCACCGCCGACGACCCGGCCGACCGCCCGACCCACGACCGGGCCGCCGAGCTGTTCGAACGCGGTGCCCGGCCCCGGTCCCAGGGCGGGGACCTCGGCCGCAACCGCTGGATCCTGCTGGGCGTGGCCGGGGTGCTGGCCGTGGTCGTCGTCGTGTTGCTGGTCCTCGCCGTCCTCTGAGATTCCTCCGAGGAACCCGGCAGCGGCCGCGGCGCGGTGCGGGCAGGATGTCCCGGGTGAGCCCGAGCGTCGAACACCCCGCCGACCACCCCCGCGTCGCCGCCGTGAAGGAGGCGTTGCGCCGGGCCGGTGCCGATCCCGCGTCGATCGCGGGCCTGGTGCTGCTGCCCGACGCGGTGACCACCGCCGCCGCGGCGGCCGCCGCACTGGAGGTCGAGGTCGGCCAGATCGCGAACTCGCTGGTCTTCGACGCCGACGGCGCCCCGCTGCTCGTCCTCACCTCCGGCGCGCACCGGGTGGACACCGACCGGGTCGCGGCCCTGGTCGGCGCGCAGCGGGTCGGACGGGCGTCGAAGGAGTTCGTGCGCGAGGCCACCGGGCAGGTCATCGGCGGGGTCGCCCCCGTCGGGCACCCGGCGCCGGTCCGCACCCTGGTCGACGTCGCGCTGGGCGAGTTCGACCGGGTCTGGGCGGCGGGCGGGGTGGCCCGCTCGGTGTTCCCGACGACGTTCGACGAGCTCGTCGACGTCACCGGCGGCACGCCCGCTGAGGTCGCCTGAGCCGTATTCCCGTACCGGGCGTGATCCATCGCCGGGAAACGGACGGTCGCTGCGGTGATCCGCGAAACCTAGTGTGGGTGGCATGGCCGATACTCCTGCCGCCCCTGTCCCGGCCGAGGCCGTCCCGCCGGTACCCCTCCCGACCCCCGCGCCCGCCGAGCCGGTCCCCTCGGACTCCGCGTTCCGCCGGGCCCTGCGCCGGGTCCGCGACGGGTCGACCCTCGACGTCACCGAGGCCGCGGTGCTGCTCGCCGCCCGCGGCGAGCACCTGGAGGAGCTGCTCGGCCACGCCGGCCGGGTCCGCGACGCCGGACTCGTCGAGGAGGGCCGCCCCGGCGTCGTCACCTACTCCCGCAACGTCTTCATCCCGCTGACCCGGCTCTGTCGCGACCGCTGCCACTACTGCACGTTCGCGACCGTCCCGCACAAGCTCGAGGACATGTACCTGGAGCGCGACGAGGTCGTCGAGATCGCCCGTCAGGGCGCCGCGCAGGGCTGCAAGGAGGCCCTGTTCACCCTCGGCGACCGCCCCGAGGACCGCTGGCCGCAGGCTCGTGAGTGGCTCGAGGCGCGGGGCTACGACTCGACGCTGGACTACGTCCGGGCGTGCGCGATCGCTGTCCTGGAGGAGACCGGGCTGCTGCCGCACCTCAACCCGGGCGTCATGAGCTGGGAGGAGCTGACCCGGCTCAAGCCGGTCGCGGCCAGCATGGGGATGATGCTGGAGACGACCTCGCAGCGGCTGTTCGAGAAGGGCGGCCCGCACTTCGGCAGCCCCGACAAGGAGCCCGCGGTCCGGCTGCGCGCCCTCACCGACGCCGGCCGTGTCGGCGTTCCGTTCACCACCGGCATCCTGATCGGCATCGGGGAGAACCGCACCGAGCGGGCCGAGTCGCTGTTCGCGATCCGCTCCGCGGCCCGCGCGCACGGGCACGTGCAGGAGGTGATCGTCCAGAACTTCCGGGCGAAGCCGGACACCGCGATGGCGAACGACCCCGACGCCGACCTGCACGATCTCGCCGCGACGATCGCCGTCGCCCGGCTGGTGCTCGGCCCGAAGGTGCGGCTGCAGGCGCCGCCGAACCTCGTCGGCGACGAGCAGGCGCTGATGCTGCGCGCCGGGATCGGCGACTGGGGCGGTGTCTCCCCGGTGACGGTGGACCACGTGTCCCCGGAGATGCCGTGGCCGGCCGTCGACGAGCTGGCCGCGATCACCGCGGCCGAGGGCTTCACGCTGCGGGAGCGGCTCACCGCCTACCCGAAGTACGTGCGGGCCGGGTCGCCGTGGATCGACGCGCGGCTGCACGGCCACGTCGCCGCGCTGTCCGGACCGGACGGGCTCGCCCGGCCCGACGCCGTCGTGGAGGGGCGGGCGTGGCAGGAGCCCGACGGCGGGTTCGCCTCGACCGGGCGCACCGACCTGAACTCCACGATCGACACGACCGGGCGCACCGAGGACCGACGCAGCGACTTCGGTGACGTCTACGGTGACTGGAACGAGGTGGCCGCCGAGCTGGAGCACCAGCGCGCCGGGCACGGGGCGGCGCCGGAGCGGCTCGACTCCGACGTCCGGGCCGGGCTGGACCTGGCCGCGTCCGACCCGGCTGCGCTGCTCGACCCGGCGCACGCCGACGCGGCGATGGCCGTGCTGACCGCCGACGGGCCCGCGCTGCGCACCCTGCTCGACCTCGCCGACGACGTGCGCCGGCAGGTCAACGGGGACGACGTCACCTACGTGGTCAACCGGAACATCAACTTCTCGAACGTCTGCTACGTCGGCTGCCGGTTCTGCGCCTTCGCCCAGCGCGAGCGCGACGCCGACGCCTTCCGGCTCTCGCTCGACGAGGTCGCCCAGCGCGCCGCCGAGGCCGCCCGCGACGGCGCCACCGAGGTCTGTGTGCAGGGCGGCATCGACCCGCAGCTGCCGGTGTCGTTCTACGCCGACCTGGTCCGCGCGGTCACCGCGGCCGTGCCCGGGATGCACGTGCACGCGTTCTCCCCGATGGAGATCGTCTCCGCCGCCGCCAAGGCCGGAGTGTCGATCCGGGAGTGGCTGACCGAGCTGAAGGCCGCCGGGCTCGGCTCGATCCCGGGCACCGCCGCCGAGATCCTCGACGACGAGGTCCGCTGGGTCCTGACCAAGGGCAAGCTGCCGGCATCGCAGTGGATCGAGGTCGTCTCGACCGCACACGAGCTGGGGATCCCGAGCAGCTCGACGATGATGTACGGCCACGTCGACGAGCCCCGGCACTGGCTCGGGCACCTGCGCACCCTGGCGTCGATCCAGGACCGCACCGGAGGGTTCACCGAGTTCGTGCCGCTGCCGTTCGTGCACCACAACGCCCCGATCTACCTGGCCGGGATCGCCCGGCCGGGTCCGACGGAGCGCGACAACCGGGCGGTGCACGCGTTCGCCCGGCTGGCCCTGCACGGACGGATCGACCACGTCCAGTGCTCCTGGGTGAAGCTCGGCGACGACCTCGCCGCGGACATCCTGGCCGGGGGCGCCGACGACATGGGCGGCACGCTGATGGAGGAGACGATCTCCCGGATGGCCGGCTCGGAGAACGGCTCCGAGCGCTCGGTCGCCGAGCTCACCGCGATCGCCGCGGCCGCCGGTCGCCCGGTCCGGCAGCGGACGACGACCTACCGCGGCGAGCCCCGCGTGCTCACCCCGGCGTCGGGGACCGGGCCGCGGATGCTGCCGCTGACCCCGGCCTGACCCCGGCCTGGGCCTGGTGTGAGCCCGGCCGGTCCCGCGCAGCCCCCGGCCGCGCGGGACCGGCCTGGCCGCCGATCGCCGTACGGTGGCGGTATGGGTGTGCTCGGAGAGATGTTCCCGCGGAAGCGGATGCACGAGGACTCGGACGCCGCGCAGGGCGGGCAGCAGTGGCGGCTGGGCCCGATCGACCTCGACAAGGGCGTTGTGAGGGTCGAGGCCGTGACGGACGAGGCAGCCCCGCAGCCCGAGGAGCAGGAGAACGGGTGACGTGCTGACCGGGACGACGCCCGCGGCTGCCGCGGCCCCCTCACCGCGCTGCCGCAGGACGTCCGTCCCGGCCGGTGGACCGACCCCCCGGCTCCGGCCCACCCCGCCGCCGGTCACACACCCGGGTGTGTGACTTCGATCGGCAGAGTGAGGCAACGGTACGATCTTGCGCAGTCCGGGGTCAAGGGAGGCGAGCGGGTGCGGCCGCAGCAGCTGGGCGCCGTCGGGCGCGGTCTCGGCCTGCTCGCCGACACCTGGACGCTGCTGATCCTCCAGCGTGCGTTCCTCGGGATCAGCCGGTACGCGGGGTGGCGGGAGACCCTCAACATCTCCGACGCGACGTTGTCGGCGCGGCTGCGCGGGCTCGTCGAGGCGGGCCTGCTCGAGACCTGCAGCTACGCCGACGGCGGCCGTGAGCGCCGCGGCTACGTCCTCACCGAGCGCGGCGGTGACATCTGGAAGCTGCTGATCTGCACCTGGGACTGGGAGAAGACCTGGGTCCCGCGCGAGGTCCCGCTCCCCGAGATCGTGCACCGCGACTGCGGGCGCCCCACCCGGGTGCGGGTGTGCTGCGCGACCTGTGGCGACGCGGTCGGCCCGCGGGACACCGAGGCCGAGCGCGAGCCGTGGGCGCAGGGGCTGGACGTGCTGGCCCGCCGGCACCCGCGGCGCACCCGCGGCACGCTGCCCGCCGACCCGCTCTCGTTCCTCCCCGGCGCCATGGAGATCATCGGGGACCGGTGGGGCGCCGCGGTCATCGGCGCCGCACTCACCGGTGTCCGGGCGTTCAGCTGCTTCGCCCACGAGCTGGCGATCTCCCCGGAGGTGCTGTCGGACCGGTTGCGCCGCTTCGTCGGGCTCGGGGTGCTCAGCCGCAGCGGCGACGGCGAGTACCGACTCACCGACAAGGGGCGCGCCTGCTTCCCGATCCACGCCTGCCTGGTCGAGTGGTCGCACCGCTGGTGCGGCGCGGACGGCGCCCCGATCGACTTCACGATCCGCCACCGGGCCTGCGGGCAGCCGCTCCGGGTGCGGCTGGACTGCGAGCAGTGCGGGCGGGCGTTCGCCAGGGACTCGGTGTCCCCGGTGCGCCCGAGATGACCGACGGTAGGGAACGATGGCGGACATGAACGACGCCCACCGTCCCCGGGTGCTGTCCGGGATCCAGCCCACGGCCGACTCGTTCCACCTCGGCAACTACCTGGGTGCGCTGCGGCAGTGGGTGGCCCTGCAGGACGACCACGAGGCGTTCTACTGCGTCGTGGACCTGCACGCGATCACGGTGGAGCACGACCCGGCCGAGCTGGCCCGGCGGACCCGGGTCGCGGCCGCGCAGCTGCTCGGGCTGGGGCTCGACCCGGACCGCTGCACGCTGTTCGTGCAGTCGCACGTCCCGGAGCACGCGCGGCTGTCCTGGATCCTGGAGTGCATCACCGGCTTCGGCGAGGCCGGCCGGATGACCCAGTTCAAGGACAAGTCCGCCAAGCAGGGCACCGACCGGGCGACGGTCGGGCTGTTCACCTACCCCATCCTGCAGGCCGCGGACATCCTGCTCTACCAGGCCGACCGCGTCCCGGTCGGCGAGGACCAGCGCCAGCACCTGGAGCTGACCCGCAACCTCGCGCAGCGGTTCAACCACCGGTTCGGCGAGACGTTCCGGGTGCCCGAGCCCCACATCCCGCAGGCCACGGCGAAGATCTACGACCTGCAGGACCCGACGGCGAAGATGAGCAAGTCGGCGTCGTCGCCCAGCGGGATCGTCGAGCTCCTCGACCCGCCGCGGACCTCGGCCAAGAAGATCCGCTCCGCGGTCACCGACAACGAGCGCGAGATCCGCTTCGACCCGGAGAACAAGCCGGGCATCGCGAACCTGCTCACCATCAACGCGGCGATGACCGACCGGAAGGTCGCCGAGGTCGAGGCCGAGTACGTCGGCCGCGGCTACGGCGACCTGAAGAAGGACCTGGGCGAGATCGTCGCCGCGTTCGCGGAGCCGTTCGCGGAGAAGGTGAACGGCTACCTGGCCGACCCGGCCGAACTCGACCGGGTGCTCGCCCGCGGTGCCACCCGTGCGCGTGAGGTGTCCGGCGCGACACTGGCCGCGGTTCACGAGAGGATCGGGTTCCTCCCGCCCGTCTGAGCCGCGCGCCCGGGGCGGGGAGTACCACCGAACCGGGGGAATGATGGCCGAGAACCGCGCCGCCACGATCGCGCACCGGCTGGAGACCGACGAGGAGGAGACCGACACCTTCCTCGACCGCCAGCGGGAGAAGCATCCGTGGCTGGACCACCTGGTGCGTGCGGGGGAGCGCTACACCGAGAACCACGGCGACCACTACGCCGCGGCGATCACCTACTTCTCGATCCTGGCGCTGGTGCCGCTGCTGATGGTGGGCTTCGCGATCGCCGGTTTCGTGCTGCGGGGGAACCCGGATCTGGTGGCGCAGCTGCGGAACGGCATCACCAGCGCCGCTCCCGGCGACCTCGGCCAGACGCTCGGTCAGGTCGTCGACACCGCGATCAACCGCGCCGGCGCGATCGGTGCGGTCGGTCTGATCGGTGCGCTGTACTCCGGCATCGGCTGGATGAGCAACCTGCGCGAGGCGCTGACCGAGCAGTGGGGTCAGCGCGACGAAGCCCCACCGATGATCAAGCGGCTCGCGTTCGACCTGCTCGCCCTGGTCGGACTCGGGCTCGCCCTGGTGGCGTCCTTCGCGATCGCCTCGGTGACCGGGGCGCTCGGCTCGTCGCTGCTCGGCCTGGTCGGTCTCGGTGACGTTGGCTGGGCCCGGTTCCTGCTCAGCGTCCTGTCGTTCCTGGTCGGCATCGGCGGGAACTGGCTGGTCTTCCTCTGGGTGATCGCGCGGCTCCCGCGCGAGCCCGTCACCCTGCGCAGCGCGGTGAAGGCGGCGCTGCTCGGCGCGATCGGGTTCGCCATCCTGCAGCGCGTCATGGTCGTCTACCTCGCGACGATCGGCGCCTCACCGGCCGGGGCCGCGTTCGGGTCGATCCTCGGTCTGCTCATCTTCATCTTCTTCACCTCCCGGTTCCTGCTGTTCGTGACCGCCTGGGCCGCCAGCGCCGAGGAGAACGACCAGGGTTCCCGGGACCTGCCCGCCCCGGCGATCATCCGGCCGCAGTACGTCGTCCGTGACGGTCCGGGCGCGCTGGCCTCGGCGGGCCTGCTGACCGCGGGCCTGATCGGTGGAGCGCTCGGCCTGCGGGCCCTGGGGCGCCGACGGCGCTGACCGGGTAGGGCGCTGATCAGGTAGGGCGCGCTGACCAGGTAGGGCGCTGACCGGGTGCTGCGCCGACCGGGCGCTGCGCTCACCGGGTGCGGCGCCGGCCCGGGCACGGCGCCGCCTGCGCCACGGCGGCCGTCGTGCGGGGGAGCAGTCGTCCGCGGGGCTGTGGGGACGGGGCCCCACGAACTCGCTTACCCGGTAAGCGACTACGCACCAGGCGCCCACGCGTCCCGCGCCCGGCTCCGGGGTGCCGGGGCGGTCGGGAGTGGGATGTCGGGCGGGGCCCGACGAACGTCCACGCGGTGATCGGCGCGCGGAGAGTCCCGGGGCCCGGGCCGCCGGGGTGGTCCGTGGGTCCGAACGCTCGGCGTCCGGGACCGGGTCAACGACGCCGGCGTAGCCGCGCGGCCACCAGCGCCCCGACGTCGGCGAGCGCGGCGACCCCGCCGACCAGCACCGCGGCCGGAACCGGCGGGGCGCCCGCGGGATCCGAGGCGTCGGTCGTCGCCGCCTCGTCGGTGCGCCCCGTCGCCCCGTCCGCGCCTTCTCCGGACGCCGTCGTCGTGCCGTCGGCGCCGCCTGCGGGGGCCGCGGCGCCCGGGGTCGTGCCCGAGCCGTCGGCGGAACCGGTGGCGCCGGGCTCGACCAGTGTCCCGATCCCGGTGGCCGGGGCGCCGAAGCCCCAGTCCAGCAGGGCCCGGGCCTGGTCGACCATCCGCACCGGCCGTTGCTCGCCGCGCACCACGGCGACGACCAGGCGTCGCCCGTCGCGCTCCATCGCGCCGACGAAGGTGTGCCGGGCGGCGTCGGTGAAGCCGTTCTTCCCGCCGAGGAAGCCGGGGGTGCCGAGCAGCCGGTCGTCGTTGCCGAGCAGGAAGCCGGGCTTGTCGGCGAACCCGGGGAAGGGGATGTTCCGGGTGGTCAGCGCGGCCGCGATCCGCGGCCGTTCCAGTGCGGCGCGCAGCAGCAGGCTCAGGTCGTAGGCCGAGGAGGCCATCCCCGGGCCGTCGAGACCGGCCGGCGTCGCGGGGCGGGTGTCGAGTGCACCCAGGTCGGCGGCCTCCTCGCGCATCGCGGCCAGCGTCGCCGGGACGCCGCCCAGCTCGCGGGCCAGGGCGTTCGCGGCGTCGTTGCCCGAGGACAGCAGCAGCCCGTGCAGCAGCTGGTCGACGGTGTAGCGCCCGCCGGGGCCGATCCCGGCCCGGCTGCCGTCGACGTTCGCGTCTTCGGTGGTGCCTACGACCACCCGGTCCATCGGCAGCCGCTCGTCGACGACCAGCGCGAGCAGCAGCTTGATCGTCGACGCCGGACGTTCCCGCGCGTGCGGGGCGCGGGCGGCGAGCACGGCACCGGAGCCGAGGTCGGCGACCACGTAGGACGCCACCCCCACGGGCGGGGGCGGCACCGGTCCGGTGTGGGCGTCACCGCAGCCGTCGAGCCCGCCGACCGCCGGCGAGGGCACGGGCAGTGGGGCGACCGGCACCGTCTCCTCCCGTGCGGGCGGGCCGGGCGGGGCGTCCTGGCCCGGACATCCTGCTGTCGCGGTGACCGGCGCGGCGCCGGGCACCCCGGTCGGGGTCGCCGCGGTCCCGGAGGCGCCGGCCCCGGCCCGGGAAGCGGCGGCCCCGGAGGCGATGTCGCGGGCCCCGGACGCGCCGGGGAGCGCGGCCCCGGGGACGCCGGCGGCCGCGGTCCCGGGCAGCCCGAGCAGCGTCAGCACCATGAGCAGCGGCACCACCACGAGGAGCGCGAGCGGCGTGGCACGGCATGCACGTCCTGGGGAGGCGGTCACCGGTGCAGCATGGCCCACCGCCGCACGTCGTCGCACCGGACCACCGGGGACCGGCACCGCGCGCCGCGGCCCCCGGACGATGATCGCCAGGAGTGGAGTGCCCTGGCGAGTGCACTGCGTCCCGCGCTCCACTCCTGGCGATCATGCCCGGCCGCCGGTCGTGCTCAGTGCTCAGTGCTCGAGGATCTCCTTGACCCGGTCCAGGCTGCGCTCCAGCCCGTCGCGCATCAGCGTCTCGCGGTCGCGGCCCAGGATCCCGCTGCGCTGCAGCAGCCGTACCGGCAGCGCCGCCTCGCCGACCTTCTCCCGCCAGGCGACGACGGTCGTCGCCCCGTCGCCCGCAGGCTCCAGGATCCAGCCCCAGGCCGTCCGAGACTCGGTCACGACGAAGGTGAACCGGTGCGGCGGCTCGCACTCGGTGACCCGGCAGTGCGTCGACCAGCGGATCCGGCCGTGCCGGTTGCCGCCGGTGAACCGCGCGCCCACCGCGGGCCCGGTCGCGTCGCCCCGCCACCGCCCCCCGGTGGCCTCCGGGCTCCACTTACCCGCCCGGGTGATGTCGGAGACCAGCTCCCACACCCGCTCCGGCGGCGCCTGCACCGTACGTTCCGCGCGATCCATCGATCCTCCTCGACGACAGCCGTCACCTCCCGGTACAAGATCGTCCGGGTGCGCGGACGGTACCGTCCGTCAACCGCTCGACGATTCCGCGTCACGGCCGTGTTTCGAGTTCTGCCGAAACCGTTGTCCAGCAGTTACGGTCCCGTCCGGACACGCGCCGCCGACCGGTGGCGCCGGAGGGGGAGGACACCTCGTGCGGATCAACCAGCGCATCGGAGGCAGGGGCCGGTACGCGACCGCGATCGCGCTCGTGGCCGCGGCGGCACTCACGCTCGCGGGCTGCGCGCGCGACACCGGCGGGGGCGGCGGGGCCCAGGCCGGGGAGTGCGAGCGCGTCGCGCCGCCGTCGGTCCCGGCCGCGTCGGCCCAGCCGGCGCCGGAGGCCCCGAAGGCCGACGCGAGCCGGCTGAAGGTCGGCCTCGCCTACGACATCGGCGGCCGCGGCGACGCCTCGTTCAACGACGCTGCCGCCGCCGGGCTCGACCGCGCCGTCGCCGAGCTGGGGCTGCAGAAGGCCAACACGCGCGAGGCGACCGCCCAGGCGGGTGAGAGCGAGGACGCCGGCACCAACCGCCTGCGTCAGCTCGCCCAGAGCGGGTTCAACCCGATCATCGCGGTCGGCTTCAACTACGCCACCGGCGTGAAGACCGTCGCGACCGAGTTCCCGAACGTCCAGTTCGCCATCGTCGACGACGACACGGTGGAGCTGCCGAACGTCAAGCCGCTGGTCTTCGCCGAGGAGCAGGGCTCGTTCCTGGTCGGTGCCGCGGCGGCGCTGAAGACCTCGACCTGCAAGGTCGGGTTCATCGGCGGCGTCGACAACCCGCTGATCCAGAAGTTCGACGTGGGTTACGCGCAGGGCGCCAAGGCCGTCGCGCCGAGCATCGACGTCGAGTCGGCCTACATCTCCCCGGCGGGCGACTTCACCGGCTTCAACGACGCCACCCGCGCCACCGAGATCGCCTCCGGCCAGTACGACGGCGGTGCCGACATCTCCTTCGCCGCGGCGGGCCAGTCGAACCAGGGTGTCTTCGCCGCGGCGCAGACCGCGCAGAAGAAGGCCATCGGCGTCGACTCCGACCAGTACAACTCGCCGCAGCTGACCCAGGTCCGCGACACGATCATGACGTCGATGATCAAGCGGGTCGACGTGGCGGTCTACGACTACGTCAACGCGGTCGCGGGCAACACCGTCGCCCAGCTCCCGGCGCGGTTCGACCTCGCCAACAACGGTGTCGGCTACTCCACCTCCGGTGGCCAGGTCGACGACATCGACCCGCAGCTCGAGGCGTACAAGGCCGCGATCATCGCCGGACAGATCGACGTCAAGTCCACGAAGTGACCGAGGAGCGCCACGCGGTCGAACTGCGCGGAATCACCAAGCGGTTCCCCGGCGTCGTCGCGAACGACGGCGTGGACCTCACCGTCACCCACGGTGAGGTCCACGCCCTCTGCGGCGAGAACGGGGCCGGCAAGTCGACCCTGATGAAGATCCTCTACGGGATGCAGACGCCCGACGAGGGCACGATCGTCGTCGACGGGACGGACACGCACTTCCGCAGCCCCGCCGACGCCATCGCCGCGGGGATCGGGATGGTCCACCAGCACTTCATGCTGGCCGACAACCTGACGGTCGCCGAGAACGTGCTGCTCGGTGCCGAGCGCCTGCACGGCATCGGGAAGGCGGCCCGCGCGCGGATCGCCGAGCTGTCCGCGACCGTCGGGCTCGCCGCCCGGCAGGACGCGCTCGTCGAGCACCTCGGCGTCGCCGACCGGCAGCGCATCGAGATCCTCAAGGTGCTCTACCGCGGTGCCCGCACGGTGATCCTCGACGAGCCGACCGCGGTGCTGGTCCCGCAGGAGGTCGACGAGCTGTTCGCGACCGTGCGCGCGATGCAGGGCGACGGCTACACGTTCCTGTTCATCTCGCACAAGCTCGACGAGGTCCGCGCGGTCGCCGACAGGATCACCGTGATCCGGCGCGGCCGCACGGTGGGCACCGCGGACCCGCGGACCGTCACCAACCGCGAGCTGGCGGAGATGATGGTCGGCTCGGAGCTGCCCTCGCCGGAGACCCGCGACTCGACCGTGACCGACCGGGAGGTGCTGCGCGTCGAGGGGCTGGGGCTGCCGAGCCCGGACGGCGGCCGTGACCTGCTCGACGGCGTCGACCTCGTCGTGCACGCCGGTGAGGTGCTGGGCATCGCCGGCGTCGAGGGCAACGGCCAGACCGAGCTCGTCGAGACGGTCATGGGCATGCGCAGGCACGCCCGTGGTCGGGTGCTGCTGAACGGCACCGATATCTCGGCGGCGTCGACGATGTCCCGCCGCGAGGCCGGCATCGGCTACGTCCCCGAGGACCGGTCCCGGCACGCCCTGCTCGGCGAGCAGCCGCTGTGGGCGAACCGGATCCTCGGGTTCCAGTCCCGGCCGCCGATCGCCCGGCGCGGGCTGCTGGACACCGCCGCCGCGCGCACCGACACCGAGCGGATCGTGCGCGACTTCGACGTCCGCACCCCCGGCATCGACGTCATGGCCGCCGCGCTGTCCGGCGGCAACCAGCAGAAGCTCGTCGTCGGACGGGAGCTGTCCGGTGACCCGGTGCTGCTCATCGCGGCCCACCCGACCCGTGGCGTCGACGTGGGTGCGCAGGCCGGGATCTGGGCCGAGCTGCGTCGGGCCAGGGCCGCCGGGCTCGCGGTGCTGCTGGTCTCGGCCGACCTGGACGAGCTGATCGGCCTGTCCGACACCCTTGCCGTCATCTCCGGCGGGCGGCTGGTCGGCACCGCCGATCCCGCGACCGTGACCCCCGAGGAGCTGGGTACCAAGATGACCGGAGCAGCCACGTGAGCCGGCTGCGGGGCGCCGTCGTCGCGCCCGTACTGGCGATCGCGGTCGCCGCCCTGCTGTGCGGGGTCGCGCTGGTGATCAGCGGGGCGTCGCCGTGGACGGCGGTCACCACCATCCTCGCGCAGGTCGGGTCGGGCACGGTCGTCGTGGACACCGTGAACTCCGCCGCCGTCTACTACCTCGCCGCGCTGGCCGTCGCGATCGGCTTCCAGATGCGGCTGTTCAACATCGGTGTGGAGGGCCAGTTCCGGGTCGCCGCCTGCGTCGCCGCGATCGTCGGCGGGACGGTGGCTCTCCCGCCGGTCCTGCACACCGTGCTGATCATGGTGGTGGCGCTGCTGACCGGTGCGGCCTGGGTCGCGATCCCGGCGCTGCTCAAGGCCTATCGCGGGGTCTCCGAGGTCATCTCGACGATCATGCTGAACGCGATCGCCACCGGGCTGATCGCCTACCTGATCCGCGCCGAGACCTTCGGCGAGCTGCGCGGCAACAACATCACCACCCCGCCGATCCCGGAGTCGGGCTGGTTCCCCGGCATCGGGGTCGGCAACGGCGAGATCTTCGGGATGGTGTTCGTCGCCGCCGCGCTGGGTGTCGGCTACTGGTTCCTGCTCGGGCGCACCCGGTTCGGCTTCGAGCTGCGTGCCTCGGGCGAGTCGGCGACGGCCGCCGCGACCGGCGGGGTGAACGCGCGCCGCACGATCGTCGTCGCGCTGCTGCTCTCCGGCGCCGTCGCCGGGCTGGTCGGGCTGCCCGAGCTGCTCGGACGCGACCACGCCTACACGCTGTCCTCGCCGCAGGGCTACGGCTTCACCGGCATCGCGATCGCGCTGCTGGGACGCAACCACCCCGTCGGCATCGCGCTGGGCGCGCTGCTGTGGGCGTTCCTGGACAAGTCCGCGGTGGCGCTCGACGTCGTCGGCATCCCGCGGGAGATCGTGCTGATCATGCAGGGCCTGATCGTGCTGTCGGTGGTCGTCGCCTACGAGATCGTCCGCCGGGTCGAGCGGCGGGCCGAGCAACGGCGGGTCGCCGCCGCGGCTCCCGCACCGCAACCCGCGGAGGTGTCGTCGTGACCGCGGTCGGAGAACGTGCGCGGACCCTGCCCGGCTGGGCCCGGTCGGCGCTGATCGCGGCCGCGCTCGTCGCGGTCCTGGCGATCACGGTAACGCTGACCGGCCAGACCCAGCTGACCTCCGGCGGCACCGCGTCCGCCGCGGTCCGGCTCGGGCTGCCGATCCTACTCGCCGGCCTGGGCGGCCTCTGGGCCGAACGCGCCGGGATCATCAACATCGGCCTCGAGGGCATGATGGTGCTCGGCACCTGGGGCGCGGCCTGGGCCGGCTACCAGTGGGGCCCGTGGGCGGCGATGCTCGGCGGGGTGGTGTTCGGCGCGCTCGGCGGGCTGCTGCACGCCGTCGCGACGGTGACGTTCAACGTCAACCACATCGTCTCCGGCGTCGCGATCACGCTGCTCGGGACGGGCCTGACGAAGTACCTGGCGACGCTGGTGTTCACGCCGGTCTCGCAGAACCCGCGCCAGTCCCCGCGGCTGCAGGGGTTCACCGAGTTCTCGATCCCCGGGGTCTCCGACGGCCTCGCGGCACTGCAGGCCCAGCAACGGGTGTTCGTCTCCGACCTCGCCGGGCTGCTGTCCGGGCTGGTCACCGGCCTGACGCCGATCCTGATCATCGGGGTCGCGCTGGTCCCGGTGAGCTACCTCGTGCTGTGGCGGACGGCGTTCGGGCTGCGGCTGCGCAGTGCGGGCGAGTCGCCGGTGGCCGCGGAGTCGCTCGGTGTGAACGTCGTGCTGCACAAGTACATCGCCGTCACGATCTCCGGCGCGCTCGCCGGGCTCGGTGGTGCGGCGCTGGTGCTCAACCCCGGCCAGCTCGGCTACCTGGAGAACCAGGTCGGCGGCCGTGGGTACATCGGCCTCGCCGCGATGATCTTCGGTAACTGGCGGCCTGCCGGGCTGCTCGTCGGCTCGGCGCTGTTCGGCTACGTCGACGGCCTGCAGCTGCGTGCCGGGGGCGAGGCGGTGCACGCGCTGCTCTACGGCGCGACGCTGGTCGCGGTCGTCGTCGCGGTGCTGTGGGCGATCCGCCGGATGTGGACCGCCGCCGCCGTCGCGCTCGTCGCGGGGCTGCTGGTGTACGCGATCTACTGGTCGGTCGACACCGTGCCGAGCGAGTTCGCCTCCTACGCCCCGCAGCTGGTGACGCTGATCGTGCTCGCGGCGGCCTCGCAACGACTACGACCACCGGCCCGGCTCGGCGAGCCGTACCGGCGCGGGGAAGGACGCTAGATGGCAGGTGGGGGACCGTCCGGAGCGGGTGCGGACATGATGCGGCCCGACGCTCCCGTCCCGGACTGGGATGCCCTGCGGGCCGCCGCGGTGCAGGCCGCGGCCTGGGCGTACGCGCCCTACTCCCGGCTGCACGTCGGCGCGGCCGCGCTCGTCGACGACGGGCGGGTCGTCACCGGCTGCAACGTCGAGAACGCCTCCTACGGCCTCGGCGTCTGCGCCGAGGTGACCCTCGCCGGGCAGCTGCGCCTGTCCGGCGGCGGACGGCTGCTCGCGGTCGCCTGCCGCTCCGGCGACGGCGACCTGCTCATGCCGTGCGGCCGCTGCCGCCAGGTGCTCCACGAGTTCGGTGGCGCCACCCTGCTGTGCGACACCCCGCGCGGGGTGCTGCCGTTCACCGAGGTGCTGCCCGACGCGTTCGGCCCGGAGGACCTGCCGTGAGCTTCTCCGCGGTCGAGGTCATCGCCGCCAAGCGCGACTGCCGCACGCTGTCGAAGGCCCAGATCGACTGGGTGGTCGACGCCTACACCCGCGGTGAGGTCGCCGACGAGCAGATGGCCGCGCTGGCCATGGCGATCCTGCTCAACGGCATGGAGCCCGGCGAGATCGCGCACTGGACCCAGGCGATGATCGACTCCGGCGAGGTCCTCGACTTCGGCGACGTCGGACGCCCGCTGGTCGACAAGCACTCCACCGGTGGCGTCGGCGACAAGATCACGCTGCCGCTGGCGCCGCTCGTCGCGGCCTGCGGGGCCGCGGTGCCGCAACTGTCCGGGCGCGGGCTCGGCCACACCGGCGGCACCCTGGACAAGCTGGAGGCCATCCCCGGCTGGCGCGCCTCGCTGACCACCGACGAGATCACCGCGCAGCTGCGCGAGGTCGGCGCGGTCGTCTGCGCGACGACGCCCACGCTCGCCCCCGCCGACCGGCGGCTCTACGCGCTGCGCGACGTCACCGGCACCGTCGAGTCCGTCCCGCTGATCGCCAGCTCGATCATGAGCAAGAAGCTCGCCGAGGGCACCGGCGGGCTGGTCCTCGACGTGAAGGTCGGGTCCGGGGCGTTCATGAAGACCCTGCCGCGGGCCGGGGAGCTCGCCGACACGATGACCGCGATCGGTGCCGCCCACGGCCTGCCGACCACCGCGCTGCTCACCGACATGTCCCGCCCGCTGGGCCGCTGCGTGGGCAACGCCCTGGAGGTCGCCGAGTCGGTCGAGGTGCTGCGCGGCGGGGGGCCCGCCGACCTGGTGTCGCTCACCGTCGCGCTGGCCACCGAGATGCTCGCCCTCGCCGGTCTGCCCGACGCAGACCCGGCCGCGGTGCTCGCCTCGGGCGCCGCCCACGACGTGTGGGAGCGGATGATCGCCGCGCAGGGCGGGGACCCGTCCGCGCCGCTGCCGGTGGCCGCGCACGTCGAGACGGTCGTCGCCGAGCGGTCCGGCACCTTCGCCGGCGCCGACGCGCTCGCCGTGGGCACCGCGGCCTGGAAGCTCGGGGCCGGGCGCGCCCGGAAGGAGGACCCGGTGCAGGCCGGGGCCGGGGTCCGGCTGCTGGTCGGCCCGGGCGACGAGGTCCGCGCCGGGACACCGCTGGCCGAACTGCACACCGACGACGCCGACCGGCTCCCCGCGGCCCGGCGGCTGCTCGCCGGCGCGGCGCTGCTGATCACCGCGGACCCGCCGCCGGAGCGGGAACTGGTGCTGGACGTCCGCCGGGGCGGCTGACCCGCCCGGCCGGGCGTCGTGCGGTCCCCGGACGGCGGCCGGGTCTCCCGGGCGGGGAGTCACCGACCCCGGTAGGTCGCCCGTCCGGGACCGTCGGCGAGGAACGAGGCCACCGCACCGCGCAGGTCCTCGCTCGCGAACAGCGGCCCGGAGACCTGGGGCAGCACCGCGTCGGCGGCGCGGACGCCGTCGCGCACCGCGGTCGACACGAGCTGCTTGGTGGCGGCGTGCGCGACCGTCGGTCCCGCGGCGAGACGACGCGCGTACTCGCGGGCGGCCTCGGCGAACCCCTCGTCGGGCAGTACCCGGTTGACCACGCCCCACTGCTCCAGCCGGGCGGCCGGATACCGCTCACCGCCGAACACCAGCTCCTTGGCCCGGGTGGGGCCGGCGCGCTCGGCGAGCCGCTGCGGGCCGCCCATCGAGGGCGTGAGCCCGACGACGATCTCGACCAGTCCGAACGACGCCTGCTCGGCGGCGGCGATCAGGTCGCAGGCCAGGGCCAGCTCGAAGGCGGCGGTCAGGGTCAGGCCGTGCGCGGCGAACACCGTCGGTACGGGCAGGTCCTCCAGGGTCCGGGCAAGCCGGATCAGCCGGGCCCACAGTGCGGTGCCCTCCCCGACCGGGTCGGGCCCCTCGGCGATGTCGCGGAACGTCTCCACCTGCACCCCGGCCGACACCACGCGGCCGCGGGCCTCCAGGAGCACGGCGCGGGCGCGGTCGGGGCGGCCGGGCGCGGTCAGCGCGACCAGCTCGGCCACGGCCCGCTCGAACCCGGCGAAGACGGACTCGTCGAACAGGTTGAGCGGCGGACGGTCGAGGACGACGACGGCGACGTCCCCGTCGCGCTCGACACGGACGGGGGCAGCGGGTGCGGGAGTGGTCACCGGGCCATCCTGCGTCGCGGCGACGCACGGCGCGGCCCCGGCCCGCCTCCGGCCGGCCTCGCGTGGGCCGCGACACGCCCGCGGCTGCGCCGTGCCGCCGGGCGGGTGCGCCCACCGGTGGGTGACGGCCCAGGACGGCACACGACGGCCCAGGACGGGACGGCACAGGACGGCGCAGGGCAGCACGGGACCGGGCGGGCGTCGGCACGACGATTCCGATCCGGCACGATGGACCACGATGCGTGAGGACCGACGAGCGGCGGAGCGGGCGCCCCACCCCGCGGTGGTACGGCACGAGCCGCTGCCCCGACCGGTGATGGGCGCGGACCCCCGGCGGACCCCGCGGACGCCTCCGGAGGGTGCCGCCGAGGTGACCCGTCCGCTCGGATCCGGCCGGGTCCCCGACCCGGGGGAGCCGACGACCCCACTGGGACCGGTGGCCGAGCCGGGGGCCCCCGCCGCCTCGACGCCGTCCGGCGGCGCGGAGCGCACCGGCTCGCTCGTCCGCTCCTCCGGCATGATCGCGATCGCCAGCCTGGTCAGCAGGATCACCGGCTTCGTCCGGAACCTCGCGCTGGTCGCGGTGCTGGGCTTCGCGGTCGTCAACGACTCCTACACGATCTCGAACACGCTGCCGAACATCGTCTACGAGCTGCTGCTCGGCGGGGTCCTGACCAGCGTGATGATCCCGGTGCTGGTCCGCGCCCAGGCCGAGGACGCCGACGGCGGCGAACGGTTCACCCGGCTGCTGTTCACCGTGGTCGGGGCCGCGTTGCTGGTCGCGACCCTGATCGCGATGGCCGCCGCCCCGCTGCTGACCAGGCTCTACCTCGGTTCGGGGGACACCGGGCAGGCCAACCCGGCGCTGGCCACGGCGTTCGCCTGGTTGCTGCTGCCGCAGATCTTCTTCTACGGCATCGGTGCGCTGCTCGGCGCGGTCCTGAACTCGAGACAGGTGTTCGGGCCGTTCGCCTGGGCGCCGGTGCTCAACAACGTCGTCATGCTGGGCGTGCTCGTGGTCTACGTCCTCGTGCCGGGGGAGATCTCGGTCGACCCGGTCCGGATGGGCGACCCGAAGCTGCTGGTGCTGGGCATCGGGACGACGCTCGGCATCGTCGTGCAGGCGCTGGTGCTGATCCCCTTCATGCGCAGCATCGGGTTCCGCTACCGCCCGGTGTGGGGCTGGGACCCGCGGCTGTCGCTGGCCGGCGGGATGGCCCTGTGGATCGTCGCCTACGTGCTGGTCGGGCAGGCCGGCTACATCGTGACCACCCGGGTCGCCGCCTCGGCGTCCGAGGGGTCGGTCGCGACCTACATGAACGCGTGGCTGCTGCTCCAGGTCCCCTACGGCGTGCTCGGTGTGTCGCTGCTGACCGCGCTCATGCCGCGGATGAGCCGGGCCGCGGCGAAGGGCGACGTCGACCAGGTCGTCACCGACCTCTCGCTCGGCGCCCGCCTGTCCACCGTCGGGCTCGTGCCGATCGCGGCCGTCATGACGGCGTTCGGCCCGGCCCTGGGCACCGCGCTGTTCTCCGTCGGTGCGGGCAGCGGGGCCGGGGCCGAACGCCTCGGCCAGGCCGTCGCATGGTCGGCGTTCGGGCTCCTGCCCTACGCGGTCACCATGCTGCAGATGCGCGTGTTCTACGCGATGACCGACTCCCGCACCCCGACCCTGATCCAGGTCGGCATGGTCGGGGTCAAGATCCCGCTGCTGCTGGCGTGCCCGCTGCTGCTCCCGCCGGAGCAGGTCGTGCTCGGCCTCGCTGCGGCGAACGGGCTCTCGTTCGTCGGCGGTGCCGTGCTCGGGCAGTGGCTGCTGCGTCGTCGCCTCGGCTGGGCCCGCTCCGGCGAGGTGCTCGCCTGCCTGGCGAGGGTGGCCCTCGCCTCGGCCGCCGCGGCCGCCGTCGCCTGGGGGATCACCCGGCTCGTGGACCCGGCGCTCGCGGACTGGCCGGACGTCGCCCGGGCCTGGACGCTGCTGGTCGGGGGCACGCTGATCGCCCTGCCGCTGGCCGTGGTCGCGATGCGTGTGCTGAGGGTCCGGGAGCTCGACGCGGTCTTCCGGCGCTTCGCCCGCCGCTGACCCGGGGGCGGAACCCCGTTCCCCGGCGCGCCGTCGTCCGCGGCGCGCGTGTCCCGGGCATGTCCTCGGCGCGTCCTCTCCAGTACGTCCCCCGTCGCGTCCCTCCGGTTCGCCTACGGCCGTGGCGCGGCACCGGGTGCCGGGCGGGGGCCGAGATCGGGGCCGGAGGACCGAGAGCCCGGCGCGATGCGGGCCGGCCGGCCGGGATGCCGGGGCCGGACGCAGCGACGCCGCGCCCCGATGCGGGGCGCGGCGTCGCCGTGGTCGTCGTGCGCGCGGACGGCGCGCGGGGCTCAGTCGTCCGGGTCGTCGCCGACCAGGTCGGCGGCGGAGGCACCGTTCTGGCTCTTCACCGCGACCTTCGCCCGCCCACGGCGCTGGGCCGGGCGGGGCGGGGGCGGCGGGGCCTGCTGGGCGTACTGCCCACCCCGACCCATGATCAGCTCCGCGAAGGTCGCCATGGCCTCGTCGAGCTGGCTGGCGTTGCGGCGCTCGGACTCGGCGTTGGCCTTGGTGACCAGGTCGGTGACCGCGCCGGTGTCCGGCCGGTCGCGCAGCACGGTGTCGAGGCCGGCCAGCCGGTCGTCGACGCCGGCGGAGAGCGTGGAGACGTCGCCCGTCAGCTTCTCCAGGCGGGTGTCGACCTCCCCGGTCAGCTTGTCGAGGCGGGTGTCGACGTCGCCGGTGAGCTTGTCGAGCTTCCCGTCGACGCTCTCGCCGAGCGCGTCGAACCGGCCGTCCACGGCCTCCGACAGCGACGTCAGCCGCTCGGTGACCGAACCGTCGAGCTCACCCAGGCGGTCCTTGAGGGACCCGCCGAGCTTGCCGACCCGCTCCTTGACCGACCCGTCCAGGTCGGTCAGCTTGCCGTCCAGCCCGGACTCGACCGAGTCGAGCCGCGTGCCGACCTCCTCCAGACGGGCGGAGAGGGCCTCCAGCCGCTCGGTGAGGGCGTCGAACGCGGGGGTCGGGTCGACGGCCGGACGCTGGGCCAGGTCCTCCAGGCGGCGGTGCAGGCCCACCGAGGTGTCGCCGAGCAGGTTGCGCAGGCCCTCGCCGGTCTCCTCGAAGGAGTGCACGGCCGCGTCGAGCTGCTCGCGCACCTGACGCTCGACGCCGTCGATGCGCTCCTTGATCGGGGAGGCGACGGCGTTCGGCATCGCGTCGAGCCGCATCTCGTGCCGGTCGAGCCGGTTGTCGAGGTCGTCGAGGCGCTTGTGCAGGCCGCCCAGGCGGTCGTCCAGGCCGTCCATCCGGCCCGAGACGCCCTCGAGGCGCCCACCCATGCCGTCCAGCCGCCCGTCGAGCTGGGCGATCGGCTTGGCCAGCTTGTCCGGCAGGGACTCGATGGCCCGGGTGATCGCGCCGAGCACGATCTCGGTGTTGTCGAGCTTGGAGACCGTCTCGTCGAGGCGCTCGGCCAGGACGTTCAGCTCGGTCCGGTCGGGGAGCTCGGTGAGTTTCTTGCGCACGGTGCCGATGGCGTCCAGGGCCGCCAGCCGGGCGTGGATCTCGTCGAGGGAGTCGAAGATCTGCTGCTGTTCGCTGTCACGGATCTCGGCCGCCCGCATGAGCATGCCGCGCATCCGGTCGAACGAGAGGTTCGAAGTGTCGCTCATGGCACCTGCTGCGCTTCCTCTGAGCCAAGTGGGGAGTGCCCAGAGGGTAGCGACCGCCGGACGAGGGTCGACGGACGGTGTTGTGTTGAGCCGTCCGGGGCATGTCTCCGCGCCCGGATCGAGTGCCGATCATGGCAGGTCCGGGCGCCGGTCGTCGCGCGCCACGCCGCTCGGTACGGTGCGCGAGTGGCAGATCCCACCGGTCCCGCCCCGGTCACCCCCGACACCGTCCGCCGCGCTCCCAAGGTGCTCCTGCACGACCATCTCGACGGCGGCCTGCGCGTCGGTACCGTGATCGACCTGGCCCGCGAGTACGGCTACGACAAGCTCCCCACCACCGACCCCGGCGAGCTCGCGGCCTGGTTCCTCGGCGCCGCCCACTCCGGCTCGCTGGTCCGCTACCTCGAGACCTTCGGGCACACCGTCGCGGTGCTCCAGACCCGCGAGGCGCTGACCCGGGTGGCGGCCGAGGCCGCCGAGGACCTGGCCGCCGACGGCGTCGTCTACGCCGAGGTCCGCTTCGCGCCCGAGCTGCACGTCGAGGCCGGGCTGGACCTCGACACCGTCATCGCCGCCGTTCTCGACGGGTTCCGGATCGGCACCGCCCGCGCCGCGGCGGCCGGCAACACCATCCGGATCGGCACCCTGCTCACCGCGATGCGGCACGCCGCGCGGTCGCGGGAGATCGCCGAGCTGGCGGTGCGGCACCGCGACGCCGGCGTCGTCGGCTTCGACATCGCCGGCGCCGAGAAGGGCTTCCCGCCCACCCGTCACCTCGACGCCTTCGAGTACGTCCGCCAGCAGAACGCGCACGTCACCATCCACGCCGGCGAGGCGTTCGGGCTGCCGTCGATCTGGGAGGCGATCCAGTGGTGCGGCGCCGACCGCCTCGGCCACGGCGTGCGCATCGTCGACGACATCGAGGTCCGCGAGGGCGAGCCGCCGCGCCTGGGCCGGCTGGCCGCCTGGGTCCGCGACAGCCGGATCCCGCTGGAGATGTGCCCGACGTCGAACGTCCACACCGGGGCCGCGACGTCGCTGGCCGAGCACCCGATCGGGCTGCTCACCGCGCTGCGGTTCCGGGTCACGGTCAACACCGACAACCGGCTGATGTCGGGCTGCACGATGACCAGCGAGATGTACGACCTGGCCGAGACCTTCGGCTACGGCTGGGACACCCTGCGCTGGTTCACCGTCAACGCGATGAAGTCGGCGTTCATCGGCTTCGACGAGCGGCTGGCGCTGATCGAGGACGTCATCAAGCCCGGGTACGACGCCCTGTCCCGCTAGTGCTCCCGCAGCCGGGCCTCGAGCCCGGCGACGAGCTCGCCCCAGGCCTGCGCCTCCTGGGTGAACGGCGGGCTGGGTGCCATCCGGGTCGGGTCCGGCCGCACGACGAACGAGACGAGCCAGCCGAGGCTGCTGGACTCGGCGAGGGCCTCGGCGGGCTCGGGGTCCCCGGCCCACTCACCGACGTCGGTCAGCAGCTCCGAGGCCAGGTCGAGCTGGACCGGGTCGAGGTCGAGCACGCCGTCGGCGAGGTCCTGCCCGATCCCGGTGAGCACGTAGGTGTTCATGTCCTCGACGCCGCCGTCGAGCTCGCCGACGGCGGCCGCGTCGAGCACCTCGGCGAAGGTGACGGCCGCGGTCAGGTCGGTCCCGGCGACGGCGGGGTGCTCCCGGTCGGCCAGCGCCCGGAACAGCGCGCGCTCGGAGTCGAACACGTCGATCCGGCCGTCGGAGCCGAGGAAGACCGGCTTGTCGTCGAGGTAGCAGCGCAGGCTGACCACGGAGCGGTCGCCGGTCTCGATGCGGATCGGGTCGATGCCGACCTCGGCCCAGAAGCCGGTCGGCTCGTCCTCGGCGGCGTCGGCGTCGTCGGTGCCCGCGGCGAGTGCGGCGGCCTCGAGGGCCTCGTCGTCGTCGAGGGGCTGCTCGGCGAGGCGGTCGCGGAGCTCCTGCTCCTCGGCCCGCGCCTTGTCCAGCGCACCGGCGTCGATCTCCGGAGTGGCGACGAGGTCGTCGACGGCGTCCACGATCCCGTCCCAGTGCGTCGCGATCGCCTCGGACAGCGCGGTCCAGCGCCGGGCCCCGTCACGCCCGGCGAAGGCCGGCTCGCCCTCGCGCAGCAGCGCGAACGTGGGCTCGCCGTCGAGCGCGGCGATCACGTCGGTGAGGTCGCAGACGTCGGCCAGCGACCGGACGATCGAGACGGTCTCGTGCAGCTCCTGCACGGTCGCCGCGTCGGGCTCGGCGGCGGCCAGCTCCGGCAGACCCACCAGGTCGTACCGGTGCACGGCGTCGGGGGTCAGCTCGGCGACCGCGAGACCGGGGACCGCCGACCACGCGGGGTGGTCGACCAGGTCGTGCTCGGGCGCGGTCCGGACGAACGCGGCGAGACCGGCCACCTCGTCGAAGACGAACACGTGCTCGTCGTCGCCGAGGAAGGCTTCCCACTCCTCGCCGTCCTCGCGCCAGGGGGGAGCCCACAGGGTGACCACGTCGCCCCGGGTGAGAGCGAGCCGGATCGGGACGATGTCGCTTGCCACGGGGCGAGCCTATCGTCGCGTCCTTCCGCCGGCCGGTCCCACCACCTCGGGTGTCGCCGGCCCGGCGGATCACGGTCGTGCGGGGTCAGGCCTGGGAGTGCAGTCGGACCACTCCGATGGACACGTCCTCGAGTCCACCCCGGTCGAAGTCGCGGCGCAGCTGATCGGCCTTGATGGTCGCCGTCATCCCGTCGAACGGGCCGTGTGCGTCCACCTCCCCGGTCTGCGGGTCCACCGCCAGAACGACGTATCCGTCGCACTGCGTGAGCTTCTCGGCAGCAGCGATCAACGTCTGCTCCTCGGAAGTCGTGTTCTCCGGCATCGGATCACCTCCTTGTTGTCTAGTACAGCGTCGGCGGTGCCCTCGATGTGACACCGTTTCGGCCATACCACCCGTTCGGGTCAGGTGAATCGCGAGATCGGCGACCGCGTGTGCTGATCGTGGCACTCCTCGCGGTCGATCACGCGATCCGGGGAACGAGACGTGCTCGACCGGACACCGTTGGTGATCACCGGTCCGCGCGGAGATCGGCTGTCACGCAAGGTCTGCGAGGGTGTTCCCGGCCTCACTCGGCAGGACGAGAGGGTGCATCCGGCCGGTCCTGGTGTCACTCGTCGGTGAGCGCCCGCTTCTCACGCTTCGTGAACCGTGACACGAACCAGTGTCAACGTTCGTGGATGACGTCCCGGTGTCCTTCCGGTCACGGGACGGCATCGTCGCAGGATGTGCGGCGCGTCCCGGCCGGCGGGGTCCGCCCGCCGCGGGCGACGGCACCGGATCGGTGGGCCGGGCGCCTCCGCACGGGGGATCTCCCGGGGGCCGGACCGCCGTAGGCTGTGCGCCCGTGGACACGATCGTCGTCGACCACCCGCTCGTGCGGGCCCGGCTCAGCACCATGCGGGACGCCCGCACCGACAACGCCACCTTCCGGGCGGCGTTGCGCGAGCTCACCCTGATGCTGGTCTACGAGGCCACCCGCGCGGCGCCGCTCACCGAGGACCGGATCCACACCCCGGTCTCGCGGACGGTCGGCCACCGGCTCGCCGTCCCGCCGGTGCTGGTCCCCGTGCTGCGGGCCGGGCTGGGGATGGCCGAGGCCGCGCTGAACCTGATCCCGGACTCGCAGATGGGCTTCGTCGGCATGGCCCGCGACGAGACGACCCACCAGCCGGTGCCCTACATGGAGTCGCTCCCCGACAGCCTCGTCGGCCGGCCGGTGTTCGTGCTCGACCCGATGCTGGCCACCGGCGGCTCGATGGTGCACACCGTCGAGCTCCTGACCCGCCGCGGCGCCGACGACGTGACGATCCTCTGCGCGCTGTCGGCGCCGGAGGGGGTGGAGCGGCTGCGCGCGTCCGGGCTGCCGGTCCGGATGGTGACCGCCAGCATCGACGAACGGCTCAACGACTCCGCGTTCATCGTCCCCGGCCTCGGCGACGCCGGGGACCGTCAGTTCGGCGCGGTCTGAGCCGGCCGTGAGGCCCTCCCGGCGCGTCCTCACCGGGGTCGTGGCGGCCGGTGGTGGCGGTCGCGCTGTCCGCGCTGCCCGCGGCGGACCGGCCGGAGGACGTCGAGGTGCCCGCCGCCGTCGACGATCCCGGGGTGGTGCGGGTGATGCCGCTGGGCGCGTCGTCGACGGTCGGGGTGGGGAGCCCGGCGACGGCCGGCTACCGCCTCCCGCTGTGGCAGCGCCTCACCGCCGACGGCGTCCGCGTCGACTACGTCGGCTCCCGCAGCTCCGGCCCGGACGCGCTGCCCGACACCGACCACGAGGGCCGCTCCGGCTGGACGGCGGCCCGGATGGTGCCGATGACGGGCGGCTGGGTGCTGGCCGCGCAGCCGGACGTCGTGCTCCTGCACGCCGGCACCAACGACCTGCTGCAGGGGGCCGGCGCGCGGGCGACGGCGGCGAGCCTGGACCGGCTGCTGGACCGCGTGTTCGCGGCCGCACCGCACACCCACGTGATCATGGCCGGGGTGTGGGCACCGCTGCCGAAGCAGCGGGCCGAGCGGGCGCGGCTGGCCGAGTACCTGCCCCGGGTCGCCGCGGCGCACCGCGCGGCGGGCCACTCGGTGGAGTTCGTGGACACCGCCGCCCTGTTCCCCGCCGGGCGGACCGCGGACGGCCTGCACGCCGGACCGGACGCCTACCGCACGATCGCGTCGATGTGGGCCGACCGGATCGAGGCGCACCTCGGGGTCCGGCCCGCCACCGGGCGCCGGTGACCGGGGTCAGTCCTCCGGCATGACGGTCGCGGCCAGGACGGCGTCCAGCTCGCGGCACGCGGCCCGGGCGGCGGCGTCCGGGGGACCGGCGACCTCGACCGGCGCGGCCGCCGCGGTCCAGCCCATCGCCTCGGCGATCGTCGTCACCGAGCGGGTCGCACCGGAGGTGTCCGAGCCGCCGTGCACCCACAGCCCGTAGGGCAGGCCGCGGGTGTCGTCGGCGCAGACGTAGAAGACCTGGTCGAGGAAGTGCTTGAGTGCGCCGGACATGTAGCCGATGTTCGCCGGCGTCCCGAGGACGACGGCGTCGGCGGCGAGCAGGTCGCTCGCCGTCGCGGCCAGGGCGGCGCGCGCGACGACCTCGACCCCGGTGATGTCCGGGTCGGCCGCCCCCGCGCGGACCTCGGCGAGCAGCTCCGCGGTCGCGGGGGACGGGGTGTGGTGGACCAGGAGCAGGCGGGTGCTCATCCGGCGAGCATCCCGTCGACCTCGGCGCGCACCGCGTCCAGGCGCTCCGCGGCGACGGCCCGCGACGCCGGCACCGCGGCCACGTCGCTGGTGGGGTCCAGGGCGACCTCCAGGTAGGCCTTGAGCTTCGGCTCGGTCCCCGACGGGCGGATCACCACCCGGGTCCCGGGGCGGCGCAGCCGCAGCACGTCGGGGGCCGGGCGGTCGGCCTCCCAGCCGGCCGGGGGCGCGGCGCGCAGCCGGGCGACGGCGGCGTCGCGCTCGGCGGGGGCCATCCGGATCGAGACGCCCTGGGTGGCGTGCACGCCGAACTCCGCGGCCAGCTCGTCGAGCCGCCGTGGCACCGACGACCCGGCCGCGGCGAGCCCGCGCACCAGGTCCGCGGCGACGACGGCGGCGGAGATGCCGTCCTTGTCCCGGACGCCCTCGGGGTCGACGCAGAGCCCGATCGCCTCCTCGTAGCCGAAGACCAGCCCGTCACCGGCCCGCACGATCCACTTGAATCCGGTGAGGGTCTCGGCGAACCGGGCCCCGCGGGCCCGGGCGATGCGGGCGAGCATCGACGACGACACCACGGTCGTCGCGACCAGCGGGTCCGGCGTGGTCCCGGTCCGCAGCAGGTGGTCGCCGAGCAGGACACCGGTCTCGTCGCCGGACAGCATCCGCCAGCCGTCGGGGAAGGCGACGCCGAGCGCGCACCGGTCCGCGTCCGGGTCCAGCGCGACGGCGAGGTCCGCGCCGCTGTCGGCGGCCAGCGCGAGCAGCGCGTCGGTGGCGCCCGGCTCCTCCGGGTTCGGGAAGGCCACCGTCGGGAAGTCGGGGTCGGGCACGGCCTGGCTCGCGACGACGGCGACGTCGTGCACCCCGGCCCTGGCGAGCGCGGCGACCGCGGTCGCGCCGCCGACCCCGTGCATCGGGGTGAGCGCGATCCGCGGCGCGGGAGTCCCGGTGTTCGCCGGCAGCGTCGCGATCCGGTCGAGGTAGGCGCCGGTGACCTCCGCCGGGTCCGGCAGCGGACCGAGCGGGACCGACACCGCGGGCGGTGCGGCGGTGATCGCCTCCTCGATGGCGGCGTCGTCGGGGCTCACGAGCTGCGCGCCGTCGGCGAGGTAGACCTTGTAGCCGTTGTCCGCGGGCGGGTTGTGCGAGGCGGTCACGGCGATCCCGGCGACCGCGCCGAGGTGCCGCACCGCGAACGCCACCAGCGGGGTGGGGGCGGGGCCGTCGAGCAGGGTCACGGTGAACCCGGCGCCGGTCAGCACGCGGGCGGTGGCCTCGGCGAACGCGGCGGACCCGTGCCGGGCGTCCCGGCCGACGACGACCCGGCCGGTGCCAGCGGTCCGGGTCAGGTGGGCGGCCAGCCCTGCGGTCGCCCGGGTCACGACGGCGACGTTCATCCCCGACGGCCCGGCCCGCACCGGCCCCCGCAGCCCGGCGGTGCCGAAGCGCAGCGGCCCGGACAGCCGATCGGCCAGGTCGTCGATCGCCTCCCCGGCGCCGTCGCCCCCGGCCATCGCGGTGGCCAGGATCCGCTGCAGCTCCGTGCGCGTGGCCGGGTCGGGGTCGTCGGCGATCCAGCGCAGCGCCGCGTCGCGCAGCGGTCCCGGGAGCACCATCAGACGCGGCCGACGAGGTCGCGCAGCAGCGAGCCCATCCGGGTCGCCGCGGCGGCGCCGGCGTCGAGGACCTCCTGGTGGTTCAGCGGCTGCCCGGACAGGCCCGCGGCCAGGTTGGTGACCAGCGAGATCCCGGCGACCTCCAGTCCGGCGGCGCGGGCGGCGATCGTCTCGGCGACGGTGGACATCCCGACCAGGTCCGCGCCCAGCGTGCGCAGCATCCGGATCTCGGCCGGGGTCTCGAAGTGCGGGCCGGGCAGCCCGGCGTAGACGCCCTCGACCAGCGACGGGTCCAGCTCGCGGGCGGCGGCGCGCAGCCGGGGGGAGTAGGCGTCGGTGAGGTCGACGAAGTGCGCGCCCTGCAGCGGCGAGCGCGCCAGGAGGTTGAGGTGGTCGGCGATCAGCACCGGCTGCCCGACCGACAGGCCCTCGGTGATGCCGCCCGCCGCGTTGGTCAGCACGACCGTGCGGACACCGGCCGCCGCGGCGGTGCGGACGCCGTGCACGACCGGGTCCATCCCGTGGCCCTCGTAGAGGTGGGTGCGCCCGAGCAGGACCAGCACCCGGGTGTCACCGATGCGCAGCGAGCGGGCGGTGCCGCCGTGGCCGACCGCGGACGGAGCGACGAAGCCGGGCAGCTCGGCCATCGGGACCTCGGCGTCGGGGGTGCCGAGCACGTCGGCGGCCGGACGCCAGCCGGAGCCCAGGACCACCGCCACGTCGTGGGTGTCGGTGCCGGTGCGGCGGGCGAGCTCGGCGGCGGCGTCGTGGGCGCGAGCGGTGGGGTCGGCGGTGTCGGCCATGGGCGCCAGCCTAGGGGGCGCCGGTGCCGTGGCCGGCTCAGCCCGGGGTGGCGCGGAAGCCCGAGGCGACGGCGTCGAACAGGCCCGCGACGGCGTCCTCGGCGCGCCCGGCGGGGGAGGTCAGCTGCAGGACCCAGACCCCGCCCTGCCGGTCGCGGCCGGGGACGATGCGCATCAGCGTGCTGCGCTGCGCGCTGCCGCTGCCGGTGGTGAGCGCGACCTGGCTGGAGCCGTCGGGCAGCTGCTCGACCGGCCCGGCCTCGACCGGGTCGACGCCCAGCGCCTCGGGGGTGAGCGCGTCGGTGACGGCCTGCACCGAGGTGGCCGCGCGGACCGACAGCTCCTGACGGCCGTCCGGACTGACGAAGCGGACGACGACCGACCCGTCCGGGGCGGGTGAGCGGAACTGCGTCCAGCCGTCGGGCACCGGCACGGTGAAGCCGAGCGGGTCCGGGTAGGTGGTGCGCAGCGACCGGTCGGTGGCGACGGTGACCGTCGACAGCGGTTCCTGGCCGGCCAGCGCGCGGACCCCGGTGAATCCGGCGAGTGCGCCGAGCAGCAGGAGCAGCGCGCCGCCGAGAACCAGCGGGACGGCACCGAGCACGGTGGTCGGGCCGGTCGCCGCGACGCGGGCGGGTGCGGCCCCCCGCGACGACGGCCGGGCCGGACGCGGGCGCTCCGCCGGCGGCGGTGCCGGTGCGGGCACGGGGTCGGCGACCGGGGAGCGGCCGTAGGTGCCGGTCCCGGTGGGCCCGAGCGGGCCGGGCGGTGCCGGTGCGGGCACCCGCGGCGGGGCCGCGGTCCCACCGGGCGGTGCCGGCACCCGCGCCATGACGGTCGGCACGTCCGGCGAGCCGGGGAAGATCGGGTCGTCGGGGTCGGCGAGCAGCGGGCGCAGCCGGGCCCGTACCTCGTCGAGCGGCATCCGGGCGGCGGGCTCCTTGACCATCAGCCCGGCGATGACCTCGGCGACCGGGCCGGTGACCGTCGGCACGGGGACGGGGCCGTCGACGACCTCGGTGATGGTGCGGACCGGGTCGCCGTCGACGTCGTAGGGCGGGCGGCCCTCGACGGCGGCCCAGAGCGTCGCGCCGAGGCCCCACAGGTCCGCGGCCGGGGTGACCGGCTGGCCCGCGGCGACCTCGGGGGCGATGTAGGCGGGCGAGCCGAGCACGAGGCCCGCGGAGGTCATCGGTGCGTCGGACTCGTTGCGGGCGATGCCGAAGTCGGTGAGCTTGATCCGGCCGTCGTCGGAGATCAGGACGTTGCCGGGCTTCACGTCGCGGTGGGTGATCCCGGCCCGGTGCGCGGCCCGCAGCGCCGCCGCGGTGCCGTGCCCGACGACGCCGGCCTGCGCGGCGTCGAGCCTGCCCAGCTCGGTGATCGCCGCGGCCAGGTTCTTCGACGGCACCAGCTCCATGACCACCAGCGGCTCGTCGCCGCCGGAGTCCAGCACGTCGAAGACGGTCACGACGTTGGGGTGCGACAGCCCGGCCAGCGCCCGGGCCTCCCGCATGATGCGTTCACGCAGTTCCAGCTTCTCCCCGGCCGGGATGCCGTCGGGGATCTTCAGCTCCTTGAGCGCGACGCGGCGGTGCAGGACCTCGTCGAAACCCGACCAGACGGTGCCCATCGCGCCGCTCCCGAGCGGACCGTCGACGCGGTACCGCCCGGCGAACTGTCGGCGCTGGACCTCGCCCTCGGGAACGGACACGGCGCCGATTGTTCCATCGTGCCCGCGCGGCCCGTCCCCGCACACCGCCTCCGGCCGTGATCGTCACCGCCGGTGCGCAGGAGTGACGGTAGGTGACGGCACCGGCCGGTCCGGACGGCGGACGGCGGCCACGGCGGGCCGGGCGTGCCGACGGTCACGGTCCGGTGCCGTTCCGGCCGCGGTCCGGTGTCGTCGCCGGCCGCACGTCCCGTGACGGGCGTCCGAACCGCCGGTGAACGGCGAGGACGCCCGTTCGCCGACGGGAGGAACGGTCGCCCGCGCCCGTTCACCTGGGGAGGTGAACCCGCTGGCAGCACCCCGTCGACCCCTTGCCGCGCGGAGGCGTGAACGGACGATTTCGACTGGAACACCGCCGGACGGGTGAGCACCATCATGAGTGGTGGGACACGACCGATCGCCGTCCGCGTCGACCGCGGGCAGGCGGGCCGTTCCGGCCGGAGGCCAGTACGAGGAGGACAAGGTGACTGCGCTGCAGACCCGCACCGAGCTCCCGGAGATCACCGATCTCGCGGTCGACGATCTCGGCGTCGGCACGGGTCCGGCCTGGCTGGAGTCGTGGATGCGGGCGCACAAGGGCGAGATCGTGGGCTGGCGCCGCGCGATCCACGCCCAGCCCGAGCTGGCCCGTCGCGAGCACCTCACGACCGCGCGGGTCGCGGAGACCCTGATGCGGGCGGGTCTGGAGCCGCGCACCCTCGCCGACGGCACCGGCGTCGTCTGCGAGGTGGGGTACGGCGAGCCGCTGGTCGCCCTGCGCGCGGACATGGACGCGCTGCCGCTGCAGGAGCAGACCGGTCTCCCGTTCGCCTCCGAGGTGCCCGGTGTCATGCACGCCTGCGGGCACGACGCGCACACCGCGATGCTGCTGGGGGCGGCCCTGGTGCTGCAGGCCGCGCCGTCGCTGCCCGGCCGGGTCCGGCTGGTGTTCCAGCCGGCCGAGGAGGTGCAGCCGGGCGGCGCGCTCGACGCCGTCGGCCAGGGCGTGATGGAGGGCGTGCAGCGGATCTTCGCGCTGCACTGCGACCCGCGCCTGGAGGTCGGGCGGCTCGGCACCCGGGTCGGCCCGATCACCTCGGCCTGTGACCTCATCGAGGTCCGGCTGACCTCACCGGGCGGGCACACCTCCCGCCCGCACCTGACCGCCGACCTCGTGCAGGCGCTCGGGCTGCTGGCCACCCAGGTGCCGCTGCTGCTGACCCGCCACGTCGACCCGCGCTCGGGCACCGTCCTGACCTGGGGTGCGGTGCACGCCGGGGACGCGGCGAACGCGATCCCGCAGTCCGGGCTGCTGCGCGGCACCCTGCGCACCGCCGACCACGCGACCTGGACGGAGCTCGAGGAGAAGCTGCGGGCGCTCGTGGCGGCCGTGCTGGCCCCCACCGGTGTCGGCTACGTGCTCGACCACGTCCGCGGTGTCCCGCCGGTCGTCAACGACGAGGTGTCCACCGGGATGCTGCGCGACGCCGCGGTGACCGTCGGCGGCGAGGCCGCCGACGCCTCCACCGAGCAGTCCTCCGGCGGCGAGGACTTCGCCTGGTACCTGGAGCACTCCGCGGGCGCCATGGCGCGGCTCGGGGTGTGGTCGGGCACCGGCAAGCAGCGCGACATCCACCAGCCGACCTTCGACCTCGACGAGCGGGCCCTGCCGTTCGGCTCGCGGGTGCTGGTGCAGGCCGCGCTGTCCGCGCTGGCGCAGGCGGCCTCCTGAGCCACTGACACACTCACCGACCCGCCGCCTCCCGCGGTGAACGACGACGGCCCGGCCCCCGCACGTGCGGAGGCCGGGCCGTTCTCGTCGGACGGTGGGTCCGGTCAGGAGTGGTTGCCGGGCGAGGACTTGCGGCTGGGCCTGCTGCGCAGCTCGTTCACGTAGTCGTCCGGGGCACCCGCGGTCTCCGCGGCGTCGGCGATCACGCCCAGGTAGCGGGCCGAGGGCTCTCCGCCCTCGTAGGCGTTCAGCACGTAGATGAACGCGAGGACGCTGCCGTCGAGGGTGGCGACGCGCAGCCGGAGCTTCTTGTGCATGCCCAGCTCACCGCCCTCCCAGCGGTCGAGCTGACGTTCGTCGTGCTCGGGGACGTCGTAGAGCACGACGAACACCTGCGAGCCCGGCTCCTCCACCACGGTGGCGAGCGCGCCCTCCCAGGTGTAGTCCTCGCCGCCGAACGTCAGCCGCCAGCCCTGGAGCCACCCGGTCCCGGCCATCGGCGAGTGCGGGGCGCGCTCCTTCATCTGCTCGGGGTCCATGTTCGACCCGTACGCGGCATACAGCGGCACGCATGCAGGGTAGTGGTGAGCCCGACGGGGCCTCGACCCGCCCGGTCGTAACGATGGGACACGCGTACTGTGAGCCCCGTCGACGCTGGCGGGCGGGACCGCCTGCCGGTCCACCACCACCGACTTCTCCAGGGGGATCTCCCGTGACCCGCATCGTCATCATGGGCGGCGGACCGGCCGGCTACGAGGCCGCACTCGTCGCGGCACAGCACGGCAGCGAGGTGACCGTCGTCGAGCGGGACGGCATGGGCGGCGCCTGCGTCGTCTACGACTGCGTCCCCTCGAAGACCTTCATCTCCTCCGCGGCCGTCCGGGTCGACCTGCACCGTGCCGAGGACCTCGGCGTACTGGTGGACCGCGGCAACTCCGCGGTCGACCTGCCCGCGGTCAACGAGCGGGTCAAGTCCCTCGCCCTCGCCCAGTCCGCCGACGTGCGGGCCCGGCTGGAGAACGAGGGCGTCCGGATCATCGCCGGCACCGCGCGGTTCGCCGGGCCCGCCGAGGCCCGCGCCGCGCACGAGGTGACCGCCACGCACGCCGACGGGACCGTCGAGGACCTCGTCGCCGACGTCGTCCTCATCGCGACCGGGGCCACCCCGCGAGTGCTGGACTCGGCTCGTCCGGACGGCGACCGGATCCTCGACTGGCGTCAGCTCTACGACCTCGACGAGCTGCCCGAGCACCTGATCGTCGTCGGCTCCGGCGTGACCGGCGCCGAGTTCTGCTCCGCCTACGTCGAGCTCGGCTGCCGGGTCAGCCTGGTCTCCAGCCGCGACCGGGTCCTCCCGCACGAGGACGCCGACGCCGCCGCCGTGCTGGAGGAGGTGTTCGCCGACCGGGGGGTGGAGATCCTCGCCCACGCGCGCGCCGACTCCGTCGAGAACACCGGCGACGGCGTCCGGGTCACCCTGTCCGACGGTCGCGTCGTGGAGGGCTCGCACGCCCTGATGACCGTCGGGTCGATCCCCAACACCGCCGAGCTCGGCCTGGAGAAGATCGGCGTCGAGACCGACCGGGGCGGGTTCGTCCCGGTCGACAAGGTCTCGCGCACCTCCGAGCCGGGTGTGTACGCGGCGGGCGACTGCACCGGCGTGCTCATGCTCGCCTCGGTCGCGGCCATGCAGGGTCGGATCGCGATGTGGCACGCGCTCGGCGAGGGCGTGTCCCCGATCCGGCTGCGGACGGTCGCGGCGAACGTGTTCACCCGCCCCGAGATCGCGACCGTCGGGATCAGCCAGAACGCGATCGACTCCGGCGAGGTCCCGGCCCGCACCGTGATGCTGCCGTTGTCGACCAACCCGCGCGCCAAGATGCGCGGGCTGCGCCGCGGCTTCGTCAAGCTGTTCTGCCGCCCGGCGTCCGGCGTGGTCATCGGCGGTGTCGTGGTCGCGCCGGTCGCGAGCGAGCTGATCCTGCCGATCGCGATGGCGGTCCAGAACGGGCTCGGGGTGGACGACCTGGCCCACACCTTCTCGGTGTACCCGTCGCTGTCCGGGTCGATCACCGAGGCGGGCCGTCAGCTCATGCAGCACTCCGACCTGGACTGAACAGCTCGGCGAACCGGTCGCGCAGCTCGCCGTCGCCCGCGGGGGCGAGGGTGGACCACTCGGGTCCGCCGTGCGCGCCGGTCCCGCGGGTCAGGCGGTAGCGGCCCCGCGGCGTGTCGACGACGGCGACGTGCCCCGGCAGCCGCGCCGGGCTGCCCCAGTGGTCGTGCCGGACGGCGCAGATCTGCGCACGGTGCGCGGGCCCGGCGAGCAGGGAGGCGAGCCGGGCCCGCTGCTCGTCGTCCCCGGCGGTGCCGGGGTCGGTGCGAGCGTCCCCGTCGAGGACGCGGGCCAGCTCGGCGGTGGGCAGGGTCACGGCGGGCCCGGGTCCCGGCGCGCGCCGGGGCAGGGCCGACACCGCGGCGAACGCCGGTGATCCCGCCGCGGTCACGGTGACGGCCGCTCCGGTGTGGACGGCGAGGACGCCGTCGCCGTCGCGTTCGGCGGCGACCGCGCGCAGTGGGCCGTCGTCGAACCGGCCGCGCACCTCCAGGTGACGGTCGGGGCGGGCGAGCAGGGTCAGCAGCCGTACCAGCGCGGGGTCGGGTCCGGCCGGACCGGCGAGGCCGCGGGCGCGTAGCCCGGCGACGCCGGCCGCCACGACCCGGCGCCGCTCCTCGCGGGTGCGCCCGGGGGAGGGGAGCCGCAGCGCCACCGGGGTGGCGCCGAGTCCCAGGTGCTCCCAGACGACGTCGAACTCGGTGCCGGTGAGCACGAACGGCACCGACGGGATCCAGGGCGCGGGCTCAGCCACGGCCCCGCCACCGGGCCTCGGGACGCAGGACGCCGGGGTCGGGCATCGGGCTGCTCCAGGGGGTCGTCGGGGACGGCGTGCTGGTCGGCGACGAGGCGCCAGGCCGGGACCCGGGGGTCGGCGGGCGCGCCGACGGCCGCCGCGACCGGCGGCGGGGCGGCCGGAACCCCGCCCATCGGCACGCCGGCCGGAGTGACGGCCGGGTCGCCGTGCGGCGGCACCGGCGGCGGGGTGTAGCGGCCGTGGGTGGCGGCACCGTGGGTGGCGGCACCGTGGGTGGCGGCACCGTGGGGGGCCTGTCGCTGATACACATCTCC